>JAIOPF010000318.1 GCA_021414045.1 Deltaproteobacteria bacterium
ATTTCCTCTTCTCGATCAGCTTCCATGCCCTGGTCTTGATCCTGCTTTTGTTGTTCGGCGGCACGACGCCACCGCCTCCACCTCCGACCACACAAGTGACCATGATTCGCCTCTCGCGAGGCAGCGGTGACGTGAATGCGCCCCTCTTCTCCCGACCCGCCCCCGCGGAAAAGCCGGGGGTATCGCAACCGGCGGCGGCGCCGATTCCAGTCGCGAAACCAGCTCCCATCGAGCCAGTGCCCCCCGTCAAGCCGAACGTCCCGGTCAAGCCTAGCGCCCCCGCGAAACCGCCTACCCCGACAGCGCCCAAGGAAAACGCCCAGGTGGTCCACGTCGGCAAGGAGAAGGAAAAACCGACTCCGCAAAAACCGAACCCGAAGGCGAATCCGACCACGACGACGTCATCAACCGCGAAGCCCACGGCAAAACCCAGCCCCCCAACGGCGAACGACCAACAAATGTCGCAAGCCCTGGCCAACATCCAAAATGAATTGAAAGATCGAGACTCTCAAGCCCAACAACAACGGACGAACGAAGCCAGCTCCGGCGGCATCCCCGGAGGCGACGCCCAGGGTCATGTCCCCGCCTTCGGAAACCCGAACGGCGAGATCACCGGAGCGGATCCCGGATACGCCCAGTACCAATCCAGCGTCCGCGGCAAGATCATCCGCGAGTGGGTGCGCACCGGCGCCAGCCCCGACGGCGAGCAGGCCATCCGCACGCGCATCCAAGTTAGGATCAACGCCTCCGGACAGGTGATCTCGAAGAGCGTGGTGAAAAGCAGCGGGGACGAGAGTTTCGACCTCTCGGCGCTGCGGGCCATCGAACGCGCATCGCCCCTGCCCCCGCCTCCCGAGGGCATCAAGTCCGAGGCCCTGTCGGAAGGATTTGTTGTCGATTTCAGTTCTCGCATGCTAGGCAGAAAATGATTTTTGCATAAGGAGTCCCCATGAAACGCCGTCTTTCCCTCGCACTTTTCGCGTTGCTTTGCCTTCTGCCCATCCGCTCGCGAGCGGCCATCTACATCCTGGTCGACCAGTTTTCCCCCGAAAAAAAATTTCCCATCGCCGTCGCGGACTTGATCGAGAAAAAGAGCGGACAAACCGACGCCATCGGCCAAGAAATCGCCGACACCCTGCGCAAAAACCTCAAGCTCGCGGGGTATTTCGACATCGTCGACAAGGCGAGCTACGCCGACAAGGGCCCGGCCATGACTCCCGAGGAAGGCCTGGACTTTTCCAAATGGACTTCCACCGGCGCGACGGTCTTCGTGAAGGGCGCCTACCAGAAAAAAGGCAAGAACTACGTCGTCGAGTTGCGCCTCTACGATCCCAACCTGAAGCAGATGCTAGTGGGAAAAGAATATAAAGTCCCCCAAGACAAGTCCTACGCGGCGGTGCACCGCTTCGCCGATGAAATCCTGCTCGCCTTGACCGGACAGCGCGGCATCTTCAACACCAAGATCGCGGCCTCCTGCGGTGTCCGCGGAAAAGACCAAATCGTCATCATGAACGTGGACGGCACCGAGCGCGAGATGATCACCAACAATACCGCGATGAATCTTTCGCCCAATTTCTCGCCGGATGCCTCCCAGCTCGTCTACACCTCCTATGCGAAGTTTTTCCCCGAATTGTTCCTGAGCCCGGTGGGCAAGAAGGGCAAGCCGAAGCGCCTTACCTTCAACAACATGCTGAACATCACCCCGACCTTCTCGCCCGACGGTAGCCTCATCGCCTTTTCCTCGAGCATGGCGGGAGATCCCGACTTGTACCTCATCGACCCGCAAGGCAATCAGGTCGCCCAGCTCACCAAGAGCCAAGGCATCGACATCTCCCCCACCTTCTCGCCCGACGGCAACCTCATCGCCTTCGCCTCGGAACGGGCCGGCAACCTGCATCTCTCGACATTTTCTTGATGAACGCCGACGGTTCGATGCAGCAGCAACTGACTAGCGCCGCCGGGAACAACGAAAACCCCACCTTCTCGCCCGACGGTCGCTACCTGGTCTTCTCGAGCAGCCGAAACAAGGGTTCCAACCTCTACCTCATGATGTGGGACGGATCGAACCAAACGGCCATCACGAACGACGGAAATTGCAAGACCCCGGATTGGTCGAACTGGCTGGAAAGCGCGGAAAAGAAACAAGACTAGCATGAAGACCCTCGCCGTCATCGACATGGGTTCCAATACCCTCCTGGTCACGGTGGGACGCAGGCTTGAGGACGGCGAAATCCGCATTCTATTGGACGAAGCCGAAGTCACCCGGCTCGGCCAAAGCTTGTGCGACGGCGGCACGCTTCATCCCGACGCCAAGCATCGCGCCCTCAAAGCCCTGGCCCGTTTCAAAGAATTGGCCCTGGCCAAAGGAGCCGAAGGCATCCTTGCCGCCGGCACCGCGGCCTTTCGCCGCGCCAGCGACGGCGCGGCCTTCGCCGAGGAAATCACCACACAACTTGGTTTTCCCGTGCGCATTCTCAAGGGAGAAGAGGAAGCGCATTACTCCTTCGCCAGTGCCGAGCATGATTTCGGAGCCGGGCGCGGCTCGCTAGGCATGATCGATATCGGAGGCGGCTCGACGGAATTCGTCTTCGGCGGAAAAGGCCCGCGTTTCAGTCTGCCCATCGGCACGGTGAAACTGACGGAAAAATTCGTCAGCGAGCAGCCCATCCCCGATTCGGAATGGAATGGCGTCCTAAAAGAAATCCATTCTCTCTTGAAAGAAAAGCTGAGCGAAGTCGCGACGCGTCCGGAGGCCTGGGCCGCCGTCGCCGCGACCCCCGCAAGCCTCGCCGCCCTCCTGTTAAAGCTACCCGTCTACGATCCAGCGAAGATCCACGGTTACCGCCTGACGCGCCGGGCCCTCGAGCCCCTCGTCGAGGCCTTGCGAACCTCAAGCATGGAAGTACGCCGCTCCATGCCGGGCATGCATCCCGACCGCGCGGAACTTTTGCCGATTGGCGGCGCTATTTTGCTGGAAGCGATGAAATTCCTGGATGCGCAGGAAATCCTCGTGAGCGATCACGGGCTGCGCTACGGCATTCTCTTCGAAGAGCTCACTTCTTCTTGAAGTCGAGCGGAATCTCGATGACCGTCGAGGGCCCCTTGAAATCGTTGCTGCGCACGAAGCGGTATCTCGCGTGGAAGCGTTCCGCCATGTTCTGAATCGCGGACTCCACTTCTTCGGTAGCCGTCTTGCCCTGAACTTTTACATCTTCAAAGACTATTTCGACGACCTCGCCGGTCTCGTTGTTGATTTTAACGCGCATCGAAGCCTGCATGGCGAAGGCAGGATCCTTGGCGATGAGAGGATCCACCGCCGGACGCAGCGTCGCCATCACGGTCTTGACTAGCGTCATATCCGTGTCTTCCCGCTTGTCCTTCATCGCATAGGTGAACTTGGTGAAAACATACTTCGACTGCAAAACCTTCGGCTTCGTCTCCTCCTTGGGTTTTTCCGCTTCCTTCGGCTTGTCCACCGGAGGATCTTCCTTGGGCTTCTCTTCGGTCTTCGGCGGATCCTTGGGCTTGTCCTTCGGGACGTCCTTGGGAGGGTCCGGCGGGGCCGGCTTTTCGGGGGCAGTTGGGCTATAAGTCGCCTTCAAGGCCCCGACGATTTTCTGGATGCCTTTTTTCCAATCTTCCGAGCCGCCGGAAGCCCCTTCCAGAGCCTTGATCAGGTTCACTCGAGCTTGGTGGGGTACTTGATCGGTCAGCAAGGCATAATCGTTCAGCCACGCCGAGATCTTGGTGGAAGCGGTGTCGGCCTCGACGGAATCGACACGGACGAATTTTCGGATCTCGATCAAGGCCAGGCTGACCGCCAGGTATTCTTTATTGCGCTTGGCGTCGTAGGAGGAAAACTTATCGCCGAACAGTTTCGCGTCGGCGAGGTCGGCCAAAAGCGTGGCGACATCCTTGGGTTTCGTCTCGGCGGGAGCTTCGGCGGGTTTCGCCGCGGCGGCTTTGGGAGCATAATTCTTCGTGAGGGCCTCCAACATCGCCTTGACTCCCTCGGCGATACCCTGATCCTTAGGGGCCCGTTTCAAGACCTTGATCAAATTGACCCGCGCCTGATGCGCCACGACGGTATCTCCCAGCAGGTCGGCGTCGTTCAGCCAATCCTCGATTTTCTTGGGAGCTAATGCGGCGTTTTTCTCGTCGCCCCTGAGATATTTTTTCATCTCCATGATCGCCAAGGTTACCTTGAGGTATTTTCCGTTCCGCTCCGATTGATACTTGGCATTGGCGACCGAACCGAAAAGCTGTTCATCGCCCATTGCCTTGAGCATTTCTTCGACGCTGGAAAAGGGATCGGTTCCCGAGTCCAATCGAACGTAAGAAGAGCCTTCGCCGATGACAACGGCAGGCCTATTCGCGGGAGACACATCCGTGGCACTATCAGGATACGACGCAGGGACTAGAGAGGTTCCCGGGTTGCCGGGCTTTCCGTAAACAGGGGGTGTCATCGAGGAAGTCCTTATTGTCCGACCACCGAGAGCGGGACACTGATGAAAGCGAGGCCCTCGTTCCCGATCTTCTTGAAGCGAAAGCGGGATCGGATATTGTCGGCGATGGCGGCGAATAATTCTTTGGCATCTTGAGGGGAGACATCCCCCAATTTATTATCCTTGAAGGAAACCGTGATGATCTGGCCCGTCGATTCATCGATGGAGACCATCATTTGGGTCTTCACGCTCACGCTGCTGTATTTCTTCATCAGACGGGTGATGGCCGGCTTGACCGCGGACTGCAGGCCCGCGCTAAAACTCTTCGCATCGTCTACCCGCGCTTCCTTGGGCTTGGACTTCGGGTTGACGCTGACCTCGCCCAGCTTTCCCCCCGCCTCCTTCGCCTTGATCTCAGTGACCGGCTTGGCTTCGACCTTGGGAGCGGCACCGGCCTTGCTGTAATCCGCCTTCAGGGCGGCAAGAACCTCGGCGATCGCTTGATTGAAGACGTCGGAGCCTTTTGGAGCCGCCGTCAGCGCTTGGATCAGACCCAACCGTGCCTTATGGGCGACGGGATCCGTCAATAAGGCGGGATCGCTCAACCAAGAGGCGATCTTGGCCTTCGCCGCCACGGGGCTCGTCTCGGTACCCTTGGCGATTTTTCGGATCTCGATCAAGGCAACGGTGACGTCGAGATATTTCTTGTTGCGTTCGGAATCGTAGGACGAGAACTTGTCTCCGAAGATCTTGGCGTCGACGAGGGCGTCATTCAGGGACGCGGCCACCACGGGCTTCTCGTCCACCTTCGGCGCGTCGACTTTAGGTTTTTCGTCGACCTTCGGCACATCGGGCTTTGCCGGAGGGGGAACGGGTGCCGTCGCGTAATTCTTACTGAGAGCCTCGATGATGGCCTTGACGCCTTCGTCGGTGTCCGAGCTTTTCGGGGCACGCTTCAAGGCCTTGATCAGGTTGACGCGGGCTTGGTGGGCGACCACGGTGTCGGTGAGCAATTCGGAATCGCTCAACCACTCCTCGATTTTCTTCGTGGCGTAGCCATAATTTTTCTCATCACCGCGAAGGTATTTCTTCACCTCCATGATCGCCAAGGTCACCTTGAGATATTTCTTATTCCGCTCGGGTTGGTACTTGGCGTTCGCAACAGTGCCGAAGAGCTGCTCGTCACCGATGGCGTTGAGCAAATCCTGGGTGGTCGGATAACGGTCCGAACTGTTGTCGAGGGGAACATAGCTATCCCCGACCTTGAAACTCGGCTTGGAAATCGGCGCTGCGGCGTCCGAATCGGACACACCCGGCAAAGGCGAAAGCTTAGTAGGGCTCCCGATGGAACCGCTGGGGAGAGGTGGCGTCATAAAGACACTCCCGAATAGTTTAATATTTTTATATAGTTAAAGCAGGTGGGCCGGAATAAATTCCGGTTTTGTGCCCCCACCGACTCGTTTCCCGGTACGGGGATTCTTCGGAAAAAACATAGCTAAGTTGCGTGGTTAAAAGGGACGAGTTCCCTTTGGGAATAAATATATCCTTGCGAAACGCTCGACGTCCTCGCGCAGGTGCTCACCGGTGAAATCTCCGGGACGAACCTTCGCCCAAGCGAGCTCGACCTTTTGTTGCGGATTCAAGGAGGATGGGGCCGTCCTGTAGTATTGCGCAAAGCGTAACAATACGAAAGGATATGGATCCGGAAATAGGTACCGAGTCTCGGTGACATGCCGCCAAACCTGCTCGGCCAGCGCCGCGTCGGAAACCGGAGTCACTCGATTCTCTGGCCTGGGAATCACGGGAAAAGAAGCTAGCCTGGGAGAAGAGGCGCCAGCCGCGAACATTTGCAATTCCTTGACCGTGGGGTAAGAGGTCAAACGATCCGGCGACGGTTGCAGCTCGATGGCCCCGCCGGCGAATGCCTGAAGGTCTTGCGAGATCCCGGAATCCCTCAACTTACCCAGGGCCTTGGATTCAATATTTCGTATCGCTTCCTTGGTGACATCGAATTCCGCCCCGACTTCCTCCAAAGTATGTTCCGTATTTTCCCCTATCCCGAACCGCATCTGGAGGACTTTTCCCTCCCTTGGGGTCACTTGCCGCTCTAGGCTTCGCCGCACGGCCTCCTCCAAATCCTTAACATCGAGACGTTCCGAGGAGGATGGAGGCGAGGCCTCTATTTCCGGCCACGTCGGTTGGGCAAGCCGCGAAAGCGGGAGGCTTTTGCCATGTTCCGAGAACAACCAGCGCAGGGTGAGATAGAGGGATTCACTCTGCTCGTCCAAACTTCTCATTTCCCTGGGATCTCCGTGACCCTTCTCCAATTCGGAATATCTCCGCTCGATTTGCGCCATTTCATAACCCAAACTCGCGTGCAGGTAGGCGAGCAGTGGCTTTTGGGGCGCCTTCAAATCCAGCAACACGGCCATCAAGCGCTGATAAAATTCGAGTGCGTCCCTTTGCCGCAAATCCGAAGGATCGCCGCCCTGGATCCATTCCGACAGGGAACGCGTACTCCAGGCGGTTTCATTGTCTTCCTCCTGGAAATGAAAACGCGAATCCGGCGATCGTTTCTCGAGATGGTCCCATTTTTTCGGAAGCCTTCCACCCGACTGCGCGGCGACCCAATATCGGACCTCTCGCAGGAAAATTTCGGTCGGCGTCTTCGCCTCCCAGCGCCAACCCTGCTCCTCGAAAACAGCGGGGACAACCACCGCGCGTATTTGGGTCGACGAAATTCCGAGGCCCTTCAATAGGCTTTTCACCCTGCCGTAAACGTTGGCGGGAGTCGAAGTCCTCGAATAGGCGATCGCCTCGCCCTGCAGCCATTTTTGAATGAGGGTGAATTCGTGGTTTCCAATCCCTTCAATCCCCGAATGCACCGGCAATGGGCCTCCGAAACGCAAAGCGACCACCCGCCTCGCCGTATAGAGCAGTCGCTGACGCGCCGTACTCGGGAAGGGATCCCAGCCTTCGCGAACAAAGAAATGCTGGATCAACTTCTCCGACCACACTCGAAAAGCTTCCCCGGAAGTCTTCGCGTTCGTGAGCGCCATCCAGCAATCCCGCCATTCATTGTCGGTCAAGGAACCTCGGTCAAGCCGGTCCGCGAGCTCCTGATGCGTGAGGCCCAAAATCGGACTGAGCAATTGGGGATGCATTTGTCCCGGCCTCATGCTTTGCCCATGGATGGCGTAGGCCTCCTTCAGCAAATCCACGTCCTCGCGACTCACTTTGTTTTCCTCGCTTAACCGACGCGCCAAGCCGGCTCCCTTTCCGAAGACCCCTCCACCCCCTACTCCCGTCATCATCCAAAGCGGTCCAAGGATGGGGTTTTTCAGCCATGTCGATGCAGGGATATTCTCAAGCATTCCTGAGAACGCCTCGGATGCCGCCGGAATTTGGGCTCTCGCCGACAATTCACTCTGAAAACGCGCGAAGCCCGGCCCCGCTATGCGATGGCCCAAATGGGACCCGATTCCAAGACTGAGCATGGAGGCCAAGATATCCGTGACCGTCGTCACACCGTCAACGCGGGCCCGCCATCCCAGTCTCTCCTCCAGCTTGTGGGAGGCTAGCATTCCGGCGAACATGGAACCCTGCCCCACCAAAAATCGTGTTGACGATGAACCAACTCTGGAAACGGCGCCCGCGACGACTCCTGAGAACTTCAAAACACCCAGGCTCAATGCGGACCCCGCCAACTCATTTCCAAAATCTTGAAATTTGGAATTCTTCCCCACGAAGAACCGCGTCGCCCGGCCAAGCAGGGTAAAAACCGGAACTTCCAGGGCATACCCCGACAAACCGGAGACCAATCGCGCACCGAGCCCGCGCGTCAGGAAGGAAGACCTAGCGTTCGCGACCAGGCGGCTCAAGGTCGCATTTCGCGCGATTCCATAGGCTAGAGAACCCGCCATCATCGGAAGAATCATGGTGGGATCGGAAGCATCTTTGACAAACCTACCGAGCAAATATTCGGCCCGAGTTCCCAGCGAACCTCTCCCCTGAATCGCATCCCCACAAGATTGCGCCGCCGCCCTGACGGCCGCCGTTGGGGCCGACATGGCAATCCCGGCATACGCCCGAAATGCCGCAGTTTGCATACCTGCGACATCCAAATTTCGTGAAAAACGAAGAAAATCTTGGAAAAAGGTCTCGGAATCCGTCTCAGCGCGCAATGCCCGAAGCTCTTGTCTTTGTTCCGGTCTCAAATCCTGAAAAAAATCGCTTCCCTCCGCCAACATGAAGGACAAGGCCGAATCCGGCGCAAGAGAGAGCGACTCCGAGACGGATATATTCGATGGCAGAGGAATACGCAGTTTTAGGAAGTCCTTACCCAAAGGAAACTCCACAAACATCGCGCGCCACGCGCAACATCAGCTAAATTAAACGGATATATTTCGCGGAGTTAGGTGAGGATCACCCGAAACCCCGGCCCGAGCCTTGCCCAGATATCGACTTCCCACCGACATAAGTTGCTTATTCGAGGTTGGCTTAAGGAAAATCGAAACGCAGGTTATTCGCGTCCCCGACCAACCGATTGTAGGCCTCAACGACTTCATTGAGGCTACGGGCGTCGGCCTTCTTGCCTTCGGCCAAGTCCCGCTTCAGGAATTTCGCCTTGGTGAGAAAACCCTTCGCGCTGCTCTCGAAGCCGCTGTACCAGAAGGTCTTGCTGGTCTCCGGCGCATTGGCCGCAGCGTAGGCCAGCAGCTCGTCATAGGCTTTGTTGAGCCCGTCGAATGCCGTGATGTAATTGGCGGACTGGAATTGGGAAATGTCGTCCTTGGGAATCGTCCGCATCAGTCGGCGCGAATTGATCATGAAGCTCTGCGTGTAATACGCGAGGCGCTTGCCTTGCTGCTGCTCGATCTTGGCCAGTTCCTTCACTTCAACGTCGGCCTTGTAGGAATCAACCTCGGCGGAGAGTTTTTTTTCGGCGGAGAGGAAACGGTTGAAGGCGGCGATCAATTGAGGATGCATCTCCTTGGCCTTCGCACAGTTGTCGTCTTTGTAATCCTGCTGGTCATAATAATCGCTGGCCTTTTGCGTCAGCGGAACGAGTTCGGCGTACGCGGCGGCGAGTTCGACCGCGGCTTGTTCGGCCTTGGGCAGCGAGGGACCTGCCTTGCCCTTCTCGGCGGCGTCATTGCAGGTCTTCACGCCGTCTTCGTAAAGCGTATAGAGACCGTAAGAGATGTAATTTTCTTTGCAAGTGGGGCCGGTTTTCTCATTCACCCAAGAAAGATATCGGGAATGGCTGTCGGCCGTCCGTGAGGCGCTGCGATTCAGGCATTTCACGTAACCGTTGATCTCCTCGATCAGAGCGGCGTCGTCGGCCGCGGGAGGAGGGTTGGTCGGCAAAGTCGCCGTCCCGCCCGGGGGTACTTGGGTATCGCTCGGAACCGTCGGCGGCACCGGAGGAGGTGGCGGCGGAGGAACCGCGATGGGAAGGGAAGGCGGCGGTACGGGAGGCGGCACGGGCTTGCTGGTCTTCCCGGCGTACTCCTCCAACTTGTGACGGATGAAACTTCCGTCACAGGCGCCTAGCGCCAGAGGCATCAAAATGACGATGGAAAGAATGCTTCGACGAGAAAAAAACCGCTTGGCCATTTCAGCCTCCCTAGAAAGGAATTCGACAAATCCCGAGCGCAGAGGGATTTCTTACCCAAAAGCGAGGCGCCCCACAACTGATTCTTTATTCGGAGTCCTCGGAATCCTCTTCATCGGCGGTGTCGGAGACGTTGTCGTCCTCGACTTCCACGCTACGCCCAGGAATGACATAGCCTCCGGAGGCCCAGGTGCCCAAATCGATGCGACGACAGCGCTCGCTGCAAAAAGGGCGGTGGGGATTACCTTCGAAGGGGGTCATTTGGCGGCATTGAGGGCAAGGGACTTGGAGAGGCATGGCGGAATCAGGAACAGATAGAGGGGCAAGGTGGATTTTTTTTGTTTTCGCAGGTGTGGCAGATCCCATGAAAAATCACCTCACCGCGATGAATGGTGCCCTTACCGGCTAAAGACTCGGGGCAGTAGGTCTCGAGGCAATCCATTTTCATCTCGATGTCTTGAACCCCGCCGCAATAGGAGCAGAGAAAATGATGATGTTGTTCCATGCGGGTGTCGTAGCGAGTCTTGCCCCCGGAGACGATGGCGACGCGAATCTCTCCGATCTGCACCAAGGTCTCGAGCGTCTTGTAGACGGTCGCCAAGGAGACGGCGGGATAGCGTTTCTTCACGGCTTGGTAAATCAGCTCGGCAGAAGGATGGTCGCACTGATGACGCTGAACGGCCCGAAGAATTTCCAATCTTTGCGGAGTAATCTTGAGATTTTTTTGCCGAAGCTTTTCTTCTAAGACGGACATTTTCATCGGGTAAACTCTTCGCTTTCATCGGCTTTTTAGTTATTTATCATAGAAAACTCAAGCCCTTAAGGTCAATTGCCTATATAATTATCCAATATAAAATACGTACAAATTTAAACAAAAAGAA
>JAIOPF010000315.1 GCA_021414045.1 Deltaproteobacteria bacterium
TGGGGATCTTCCGCCTCACCGATCGCTTGGAAGGAATCCCCCGCGGCTTGGACACGGTGAAATTGGGGCTGGGACTTTTTCTCGGGGTTTACTTCTTCAATTTGGGAATCACGCTCTACCTGCACGAGTACAAGCTCGCCGCGGCCTCCGCAGGATGGGGACTGCTGCTCGCCCTCATGGCCAGGCGGCGAAGCCAGAAGAATCTCCGCGACCTTCTCTAGGCCCCGTCTCTTATAGATAATCCTTGATCAAGATCTCCGCGATTTGCACCGCGTTGGTCGCGGCGCCCTTGCGGATATTGTCGGCGACGATCCAAAAGTTGAGGCCGTTCTCGACCGACTCGTCCTCGCGGATGCGGCCGACGAAAACCTCGTCTCGATTCACGCAGTCCACCGCGAGCGGATAGACGTTGTGCGCGACGTCGTCCTTAACGATGACGCCCGGAGCCTTCTCGAGCAGGGCCCTCGCCTCGCGGGCGGTGAGCTTCTTCTCGGTCTGGACGTTGACGCTCTCGCTATGGCCGCCAAACACGGGCACGCGCACGCAAGTCGCGGTCACCTTGATCGAATCGTCGCCCATGATCTTGCAGGTTTCGTTCACCATCTTCATCTCTTCCTTGGTGTAGCCGTTGTCCAAGAAGACGTCGATGTGCGGCAGGCAGTTGAAGGCGATCTGGTGGGGAAATTTTTGCTTCTTCACCTCTTCGCCGCTGAACAAGGCCTGGGTCTGCTGGGCGAGCTCGTCCATCGCGCGCTTTCCGGCGCCGCTGGTCGCCTGATAAGTCGAGACCACGACGCGCTTGATCTTCGCCTTGTCGTGGATGGGCTTGAGCGCCACCACCATCTGGATGGTCGAACAATTCGGATTGGCGATGATCCCCATCTTCTTGTACTCGGCGATGGCCTGAGGATTGACCTCGGGAACCACCAGTGGCACCTCGGGATGCATGCGAAAAGCCGAGGTGTTGTCGACGCAGACCGCGCCGGATTGGGCGGCGATGGGCGCGAAGCGCTCGCTGATCGTCCCGCCGGCCGAGAATAGCGCGATATCGACGCCCTTGAAGGAGTTCGCATCGAGGACCTCGACGGGGACTTCCTTGCCGCGGAAACGCAGGCGCGCCCCGAGGCTACGCTCGCTGGCCAAAAGCTTGATTTGATCGACGGGGAAATTCCTCTCTTCGAGGACTTCCAACATCACGGTGCCCACGGCACCGGTGGCTCCGACGACGGCGACGTTGTATTTCTCTTTTTTCATGAATGGGACCCTTCTTCTAATAAACCTTCTTCAACTCCGACAAGATAGCCTCTCCGGCTTGTTGAGTCGAGACCTTCGCCTCGCCGGGTTTCGCGATGTCGGCCGTTCTTAGGCCGGCTCCGAGGACTTTTTCGACCGCGGCTTCGATCTTCTGAGCTGGGGCCTTCTTTCCAAAGGTCAAGTCCAGCATCATTGCCGCCGACAAGATGGTCGCGATGGGATTGGCGACGCCCTTGCCTGCGATGTCCGGGGCACTGCCATGAATGGGCTCGTACATGCCTTTCTTCGATGCCGCCAGGCTGGCCGAGGGCAACATGCCAATCGAACCGGTCAACATCGCCGCTTCGTCGCTGAGGATGTCGCCGAAAAGATTTCCGGTCACGATCACGTCGAACTGCTTGGGGTAGCGCACCAGCTGCATCGCGCAGTTGTCGACGTACATGTGCTTGAGCTCGACGTCGGGGTATTTCTTGCCCAGTTGAGTGACCACCTTGCGCCAGAGCTCGGTTGTCTCGAGGACATTGGCCTTGTCGATGCTGGTGACTTTTTTCTGGCGGCCGCGGGCGATCTCGAAGGCCAGTTTCGCGATGCGCTCGATCTCGTGGGTCGTATAGACCATGGTATTGAAGCCGCGCTCCTGGCCGTCGGGAAGTTTCTCGACGCCTTTTGGCTTTCCAAAATAGATGTCGCCGGTCAGCTCGCGCAAGACCATGATGTCGATGCCTTCGATGATCTCGCGCTTGAGCGAGGAAGCGTCCACCAAGGCGGGATATACTTTCGCCGGCCTCAAGTTCGCGAAAAGCTCCAGCTCGCTGCGCAATGCCAGCAAGGCGCGTTCCGGACGAACCGAATAATCCAGCTCTTCCCATTTCGGGCCGCCGACCGCGCCCAGCATGACGGCATCCGCGGCCTTCGCTAGTCTGAGGGTCTCGTCGGTGAGCGGCTTGCCGTGGGCATCGTAAGAGCAGCCCCCCACCAGGGCGTTTTCGAATTCGAGGCCCAGTTTTTCTTGGCCGTTGACGAATTGCAGGATCTTGACGGTTTCGCCCATCACTTCGGGCCCGATGCCGTCTCCGGCTAGTACGAGAATTTTTGCCATAAGTTTTTCCTAATTATTTTTTCTTAAATAGTGCGTCCAATTTTGCTTTGGCATCGTCCAGCTTCTTGTTTTCTCCCGCCCGCATGGCATGATCGCTGCCGGCGAAATAATCGCAAAAGTTGGCCCTGTCCTTCTCCAAGACCCGTTCCGCCTGCGTTTCCTGGCACTCGTTGTAGGCCTTGGGATCGTAGTGCAGGCAGTTGTAACAGACATGGGCGTCGTAGCTACAATGCGGACAGGTCTCGGTTCGTCCGACCCTGTCCCCAAAATCGCTGGTCTTTCCGCAGTGATAGCAAAAAACCATAGGCGCGACCGCATATCAAAGGCTGCCCCCAGGCTCAAGACGGAAAATTTGGGATTTATAGGGAAAAGGGATTATCCAAATCTTGACGGTGGCAGGCCCGCTATCGTAGGTCCTAATTATGTCCAAACCGAAGACTCTATTCGAGAAAATCTGGGAAAAACACCTAGTCTCCACCCTCGAGGACGGCACCGCCCTCCTCTATATCGACCGACATCTGGTCCATGAAGTCACCAGCCCTCAGGCTTTTGAAGGCCTCCGGCTGACCGGACGCAAGGCTCGTCGCCCCGACCTGACCTTCGCCACCATGGACCATAACGTCCCCACGGTGGACCGCTACAATATTAAAGACGAAATCGCCCGAGCCCAAATCGAGGCCCTCACGCAGAATTGCAAGGATTTCGGCGTTCGGCTCTACGACCTAAACAGCGAACAACAAGGCATCGTCCACGTCATCGGGCCCGAATTGGGCATCACCCTCCCCGGTTCCACCATCGTCTGCGGGGACAGCCACACTTCCACCCATGGGGCCTTCGGTGCCTTGGCTTTCGGCATCGGCACCTCCGAGGTCGAGCACGTCTTGGCTACTCAGACCCTTCGCCAAAAACCCGCCAAGACTTACAAGGTGGATTTCCGAGGCATGCCCGGACCGGGCGTCACCGCCAAGGATCTAGTCCTTAAGTTCATCGGCATGATCGGCACCGCGGGAGCTACCGGACACGTCGTCGAATATACTGGCGCCGCCATCCGCGCCCTTTCGATGGAAGGCCGCTTGACCGTCTGCAACATGTCCATCGAGGCCGGCGCCAAAGCCGGCATGATCGCCCCCGACGACACGACCTTCCAATTCTTCACCAAGATGGATCGCCCTTTCGCTCCAAAAGGAAAGGACTTGGACGAAGCCATCGCTTACTGGAAAACTCTGCCCAGCGATCCCGAGGCCGTCTTCGACCGCACGCTAGTTATCGACGCCGATAAAGTCGCGCCGCAGATCACCTGGGGCACCAGCCCCGGCATGGTGATCGACGCGGACGGATTGATCCCCCAGGCCGACAAAGTTCCGGGACTCTCCAAGAAAGACGCCGAGCATGCCCTCGAATACATGGGATTGAAATCCGGCACCCCGATCAGCGACGTCGCCGTCGACGTGGTCTTCATCGGCAGCTGCACGAATTCCCGCATCGAAGACCTGCGCGCCGCCGCCAAGGTCTTCCAAGGCCGAAAGGTCGCGGGGGGCGTCCAAGCCATGGTGGTCCCCGGTTCCCAGCAAGTGAAGAAGCAGGCCGAGTCCGAGGGACTGCACAAGGTCTTCCTCGCCGCCGGCGCCGAATGGCGCGAATCCGGCTGCAGCATGTGCCTGGCCATGAACCCCGACCAGCTCAAACCCCAGCAGCGCTGCGCCTCCACCAGCAACCGTAATTTCGAAGGCCGGCAAGGCAAGGGAGGACGCACCCACTTGGTCAGCCCCGAAATGGCCGCCGCCGCGGCCATCGCCGGTCACTTCGTCGATTTAAGGAGATGGTCCTAATGGAAGCCTTCACTTCGCACCGTGGTAAACTCGTCACCCTCGACCGCGCCAACGTCGACACCGACCAAATCATCCCGAAGCAGTTTCTCAAGTCCATCCGGCGCACCGGTTACGGCGAGAACCTGTTTTTCGATTGGCGCTACCTCTCGGACGGGAAACCTGATCCTTCCTTCGAAGTGAACGCCCCCCGTTTCCAAGGAGCGAGCATCCTGGTGACGCGAAACAACTTCGGTTGCGGCTCCTCACGCGAACACGCCGTCTGGGCTCTGACGCAGTACGGTCTGAAAGCCATCATCGCCCCGCGCGCGGGAGACACGCCGGCCTTCGCCGACATCTTTCACAACAACAGCGTGAAGAACGGACTACTGAACATCCAATTGAAGGAATCGGAAGTCGAAGAAATCTTCCAGATGGTCGCCCGCTACGAAGGCTTGGAGGCCACCGTCAACCTCGAGGAGCAACGCATCACGCTGCACTTGCCGGAAGAGATCTCCTTTCATTTCGAGATCGACGCTTCCATCAAGAACCACCTGATCC
>JAIOPF010000316.1 GCA_021414045.1 Deltaproteobacteria bacterium
TCCTTTTCCGCGGCGGACAGGGGATTCCCGGGAGTCGTTTTTTCGACGAGGCGCTCGAAGGCTTCCTTCTCCAGCCCGGCTAGCTCGACGCGATGGAAGGGCCATCCGGAATCCTCGGCCCATCGCGCAAAAAGCTCCGTGTCGAAGACCTCGTCATTGGCCTCCAAGATCAGAAAGAGCGGCCTTGTTTCGATGGAGGAAAGCAGGCCTTGGAGCTGGCGAAGGTAGTCCGGTTTTCCCAAATGGCAATCCACGAACGCCACGGCCGAGGTTTTGTCACGCGAACCGAAACCCTCGATATTGGCAGCCGGGTTCGCGGGCGAGAAAAAACGGAAATCCCGGTCGGACAACAGGACCTTCCAGCGGAATTCTTCTAAAAGTCGGCTGCGGCCAACGCCGGTGGGGCCGCGCAATAGCAAGAGGTGGGGGCGCTGTTCACGTTCGCAGGTGAGCAGGGCTTCGTTGAGGCGCCGTATTTCCATATCCCTTTCGACGAAGGGAAAATGTTCCTCTGGTGCCGCTTGGTCGAGCTCGGGAGGCAATAGTTGGGAAGGGTCGTGTTGGTTCAAATATTTCAAAAGCAACGCCGCCGAGGCGGGTCTTTGATCGGGGCTGATCTGGATGCAACGGTGCAGGGCCTCCGAAAGATATTCAGGGATTTCGGGAACCAAAGTCCGTAAATCGGGGGGCGGGGCGGCCTTCGCCAAGTTATTCGGGAAGAGCGGCCGCTCGTAGGGAAAGCGGCCGGCCAAAAGGCGGAAAAAAGTCACGCCCAGGGAGAAGAGGTCGCTGCGAAAATCGTAGCGGCCCAGGAAGGTCTCCGGCGCCTGAAAAAAGGTGGTTCCTCCCAGGTTTTCTCCTGTTTCTCGTTCGCGCAGGGCCTGGGTCAGGCCGAAGTCGAGGATCTTGATCTCACCCTTGGGCGTGAGGAAAAGATTCGAGGGCTTGAGGTCGCAGTGGAGCAGGTTGAAGCGGTGCAGGAATTGCAATCCTTCGAGAGCCTGAAAAAACAGTCCCGAGGCCTGGGAAACTGAAATCGGGGCCTCGGACAAGGGCTGCCCCGCTAAATATTCCATGGCGAAGCAGGGGCTGCCTTGGGGGATTTGCGAAGTGAGCTCTTGGGACGAGGCGGCTAAAATATCGCGGGTTTTCTCGGCATCGAAGTAGTCGAGCACCCCGACGAGTCGGGGGTGTCGCAAACGCGCCAAAACCCTAACTTCTTCCTTGAAGCTCTCTTTCGAGGAGATCAGGCCCGTTTGGGAGAGGAACTTCAGCGCGGCGCTGTCCTTTCCCGCCTTGGCGAGGAAAACCTTGCCCATTCCGCCAACGCCCAAGAGTCTCTCTAGGCGCCATGGCGGGGTTTTGGGGTCGAAACTGGAATTCTTGGCATTCATGAGGCGGATTGAGAAATTTTAGAAAAATATCGGAAAAATTAGAATTGTTATTTTTCCATTAGAGAAAGTAACCGAACGGTTCATAAAAGGACTTGTCAAAAAGGAGAGAACCGAATACTCGTCATGGCGGCTCGGGTGGAGATAAAAGAGTGCCCCCGGTTCCCTTCAAAATTAGGTCCATGATCCGAAGTATCCATTCTGAGTCGGCTCGACACCCTCAAAATCCGCCCGTTCTTCGGTTAAATTTTCTTAATCTTAAAAATATAATTCTAAACCCGGGACAATTTTGCGATACTTTCTCGCATCAAAGTCTACGGGTGTTGTTCTACGGGATAGCGATTTCGGGGGTAAGGAACGGAGTGTAGGGTCGTCCCTACGGTCTATCGTTCAAATTCCTCTAAATTTTCTTAAGTGGCTCGAAATAAGGAGTTCTTATGGTTTCTCTTAAAAAGAGTTGTCTATGGGCCTGTGCCCTCTCGGTAACCGGTTTTTCGCTGTTATTGGGAAAACCTGGCCTGGCTGCGGAAACGCAGCTAGTGAGCGTGACGCCCAGTTTTTCCAGCGACACTAAGGAAGCAAAAAATCCATCCATGAGTTCGGATGGGTCTTCCGTCGTCTTTGAAAGCCTTTCAGATAATTACGACGGCGCCATCGTCGCCGATAATGACGATGCTGACAACCTGCCCAATAAACCGCCGCAAAATTTACGCGATGTATTTCTTTGGAATAGGGGGTCGGGACAGGTGTCCTTGATCAGCGTTTCGGACGACGGCACTTCCTCCGGTGACGGTTCTTCCTTCAACCCGGTGATCAGCCAGGATGGCGATCAAGTGGCTTTTGTCAGCGCCGCCAACAACTTGGATATCTCCAGTCCCGCCACCATCACCAAAATTTCGAGCCAAATTTACCTTTACAACGTCGGCGGCGGCACGACCAAGTTATTGACACCTAATTTTCAAAATAACGATGCGGGGAATGGCGATTCCTCGGATCCTTCCATCAGCAATAACGGTAAAATCGTCTTTACCACGGATGCCCGGGATTTGATCGATGATACGAAACTCTGCGATGTCAACGGGAGCAGCGAGGTCTACATTTCCGACGGCAGCACCGTTAAGTTGATCAGCAAGAGCAAGCTGGCACCTAGCGCGATCTCCGGTTGCAACAACCCTGGCGATAACTACGATGATGCGGCTGCCAACAGCAGCTCGTCCAAGGCCCGCATCAGCCGCGATGGAAACTTCGTCGTGTTTGTCAGTTCGGCGAACGATCTCGTGAGTCCGGCCGTCGAAGCGGCCAATGACTTTGACGACGACCTATTTCTTTACGACGTCGCCGGCGATTCCGTGACCATGATCACCAAGAATGCGGCGGGTGACAACGGCGGCGATTTGGGGACAAGTGAGGCCGCCAGTATCAGCGCCAACGGCCTGACGGTCGTCTTCGAAAGCGGCGCCAGCGACTTGACCTCGATCAACGACAGCATGGGAAACACCGACGCCTTTGCATGGACGCAGGTTACCGGGATCGTCATGCTCAGCCAAAACGTTTCCGGCGACAACGGTGGAAACGGGTTTTCTTTGAACGCCTCCGTGTCGGATGATGGCACTAAAGTTCTCTTCGAGAGCAATGCCAGTAACCTAGTCGCCGGCTTCGACAACAATTTTACAACCCAAGTTTACATGCAAGACCTGTTGACG
>JAIOPF010000317.1 GCA_021414045.1 Deltaproteobacteria bacterium
GCATCTCGCCGAAGTCGTTGACGTCGACGATATGCGGGTTGCCGATGGCGGTCACGGCCTTCGCTTCATTTAGGAAGCGCTCCGTCGCCTCTTCGTCCGAGGCCATTTTTTCATGCAAGACCTTGATCGCGACTTTTTTGCCGAGAATCTCGTGGGTCGCCAGGTAGACCTTGCCGCCGCCGCCTTTGCCGAGCACCGCCTCGATTTTGTAGCGGCCGTTGAGGACGCGTCCGACATAGGGATCTCCGTAGAGGGAAGGGTCCACCACGATGCTGGGCAAAGACACCGGAGCCAGGCTGTCGCCCTTTTTCCCTCCGCCATCCTCGTTTGAATTCGAGCTCATCATCAGCCAAGGGTTGGGCGGGGATTTACCTGCCAGGACCGGACGGCGCATCGCCACGGCGAATTCGTCGAGAATCGGCCGTGAAAAATGGGCGCGGAGGTCCAGGCCTCTTTGCAAGCGGGAGTAGCCTTCGCCCGCCAGGCCATGGCCCAAACGGGTCCCCACGCCGAGGCTTACGAGCGAGGCGAAGGAATCCATGAAGAGGGTGGTGCCATCGACTTTGGGTCTCAATCCGAGATGTTCTTCCAGGCGATGCGCCGTCAACAAGCCGAGCAGCCCGGAGACCTGGGAAGCGAAAAAACCCGGGGCTCCGGGAGCGGTTCCGGCAGGGGTGAGGAAACGAACGCCCCCTTGGCCCAAGGATCCGAAGAGCCGCAGGGCTCCCAAGGAAAGCGCCGACCTTGCCAAATCCGCGGAAAAGGATGCTCCGGGACCGGGTGAAAGCGCCCGTCCCAGTCCCGCGAAGGCGGTGGCCTCGGCGGCATATCCCAAGGTTCCCGCGGCGAGACGGGCGCCGAATCCCAGGGGAGCCGCTCCGGAGAGACGTCCCAGGGCTAGCGTGCCCACGAAGCGTCCGGCGAGGCTGGCTCCCATCATCGGTGCGATAATGCGCCAGTCGGTGGCGTCCTTGCAAAAGCGGCCGAGCAGGTATTCCGCCCTCATCCCAAAATGTCCGCCGGTCCAGGTGGATTTCTCCGCTTCCGCCTTGCTTCGCACCCATGCGGGCGAATCCGTCGCGGTCAATCGTACGAATATCCATTGGGCGATTTCCTCGCCTTCGCCGGTCTTCAGGTTTTGGGCGATTTGCAGGAGGCCTTGAAAAAGCAATCCTTCGTCGCTTTCGTTTTTGAGATCTTGGATGCCGGCCAGGATCCCAGGCGAAGGGGATTTGCCGGCCAAAAATTTTTGTTGCAGGAGTTCTTGGAGAATTTTTTGGCCCGCGGAGACGGGCGTCGAGGGCGACGTTTTTTCTGGTCTGCCGCGAACAAAAGCGCCCGGTGCCAGGTTTAAGGTAGATGGAGACACTTTACCTTCCTTGGTTGATGGGCGGGATGTGATTTTGGGCGTATACGCGCGCGAAGACACTTCGCGACGCAAGAAGATCCGTCAAATGAGCCCCCCCCATTTGGGGCCTTATCGTCGCGGGGTGGGGGAGGTTGTCTAATAATAATGAGGGGCTGCGCTCAGGCCGTCAGCAAGACTTTGCCGAAGTTTTGGTGTTCGTGCAGGTAGGCGTGGGCTTGGGCGGCCTGTTCCATGGGGAAAGTCTTGTCGACCAAGGGGCGGAAAGTCCTGGCGGCCACGAGGTCTAAAATTTCCGCCAATGAACTTTGCAGCAGGGCCTGGCGGTCCCAAAGGTGGCCCAGATTAAAGCCCAGGACCCCGCGATTTTGATTCATCAAGGGGATGGCCTTGAAGGAAGGCATTTTCCATAGTCCCTTCGCCACGGCCCATAGCTTGCGATTTTTTCCGGAACTCAGGGTCGAGGCCCCGAACATCATGAGTTTTCCGAGCGGTGCCAAGCAGCGGAAGCTTTTGCGGTAGGATTCGCCTCCCACCGCGTCGAGGACGATATCGACGCCTCGCTTGTCGGTGAGCCTGAGGATTTCGGCCTCGAAATCCTGGGTGTGGTAGTCGATGCAGTGGCGGACACCGAGTTCCTTCAAGCGCGCATGCTTCGAGGCGCTGGCGGTGCCGTAGACTTCGGCTTCCTTCCACCGGCAAATCTGCAAAGCCGCTTGTCCGACTCCCCCGGCTGCCGCATGGATCAATACCTTATCGCCCTTTTTGACGTTGCCTTGATGGATCAGCATGAGCCATGCGGTCAGGTAATTCACCGGGATGGCCGCCGCGGATTCGAAGGAAAGTTCTTTCGGCAGACGGAAGGCCATGGCGGCCGGGACCACGACGGTATCGCTGTAGCCGCCGAAGCGGGTGATGGAACCCACACGGTCCCCGGATTGGAAGCCGGTTCCGGCTTCCGCTTGATCCACGATGCCGGCGACTTCGTAACCAACAACAGCGGGAAGTTTCGGCGCGTCGGGGTAAAGTCCTTGTCGTGCCAAGAGGTCGGCGAAATTAATGCCGCTGGCCTTCACTCGAATCCGTAGTTCGCCGGGTTTGGCGATGGGATCCGGCGCTTCGCGCATTTGCAGGACTTCGGGTCCTCCGACTTTGCTGATCCAAACTTGCTTCATGTCGGTGATTGGACCTCATTTTGCCGCGCGATGGAACGATAAAATTCGGTGACCTGGGGATCGACGCGAATCGAGCTTTCTTCCCAACCCACCAAGGTCAAACCGTCGCCGCTTCGCAAACGGCTGAGGGCCACGTAGGCCTGGCCGGGTTCCCATAAATGCCTAAGGTCGCAGACCATTCGGTCGAGGGTGGCGCCTTGCGCCTTATGGATGGTGGTCGCGTAAGCCAGCATGACGGGAAAGTTGGTCGCCGAGGCGGTGATTTCACCCTCCGCATTGAGCAGGGAAAAGGCCGAAGGCCGGATTTCAACGACGGTCTTGTTCTTCAGTTCGATCACCAGGCATTCCTCTTCGATCGATTGGATGATGCCCGTGGAACCGTTGACGTAGCGCAGTCCCGGGTCGTTGACCCGGATCATCACCAAGGCGGATTTTTTCAATTGGAGGAGTTCGGGAATGGGGGCCTGCTTTTTGAGCGACGCGATGCCATGTAGGCTGCCCCAATATTCGGTTTGGAATTCCCGCATCGGCGATTCGATTTCGGAGAGACGTTGAAAATTCAATTGGTCGGCCCGGCTGCGATGCGGGAAGAGGTGGGTGGATTTGCTCTCGTCGATATCCTCGTCGACTCTCCGGTCGAGGTAATTCCGCACCTCGTCGTTGACTTGGCCTTCGCGTATCCAATTGAGCACGCGCAAGTAGGCTTCGTCTTCCGAACGCTGGATGCTCTTCAGCATCACGGGCGAGAATTGGGAGCGTTCCCAGGCCGGATCCAAAAACGCCCATTCTTTTTTTCGGCTGTGCGGGTTCACCGGAGGAAGTTGGGCGAAATCCCCGACGGCGATCACCCGGGCGCCCCCCCAAGGGCGCGGGTCGTCGCGGGCTTGCCGACAGATGGTTTCGGCGACGTTGAGGGTGGGGCCCGAGATCATCGAGACCTCGTCCAAGACAAAACCCTCCATCGTGCGCAGGCGCTTGATCAGGCGCCGGTCGGCCATGGCCTTGGCGATGGTGGGAATGGGGCCGCCCTCGAGGATTCCCAATCCGAAAAAACTGTGGAAGGTGCGGCCCCCGACCAAGACGGCGGCGGCGCCGGTGCTTGCGACGACGGGAAAGCTTTTTCGGTCGCGATGCCGGAGGAAGTGCCGCGTCAGAAAACTCTTGCCGCTGCCCGCGTGGCCCGTGAGGAAAATGTTGTCCCGGCCCGTTTCGAGCAGCTTGTCGGCTTGTTCTTGGCAATGGCTTAAGAGCATTTTCTTTTCATTGCTCCCTGAAATAGCTAAAATTCGCGAAAGGCCCCACAAAGCCCATGATGCAACTACCACTTCACGTGACGATTCTCAGCTATCTCTTCATCTTTTTTTTCATGTTTTCGATAGGCTTGAGAAATCCCTTTTCCGAGGCCCTGCCCGGAAAGAAGGGCTTAGGCTGGGTGTCCCGCGCCTTAGTCGCCAATGTCCTTCTGGTCCCGCTGGCTGGGTTGTTGCTCCGCCGCTGGTGGGCCCTACCGCCTGACGCAGGCGTCGGGTTCATGCTCATCGCGGTCACGCCCGGCGGCCTGTTCGGCCTGCACTACGCCCATTTGGCCAAGGGGGACATCGCCTATGCGCTAAAATTGAGCGTGGTCTTGGCCTTGGCGGCGATCGTGCTAGTCCCGATGAATATTTACGTTTTCTTGCCTACCACGGCTTCCTCCAAAATTCTCGATTTTCGGATCCTGTGGGAGCTATTCGTTTTCGCCATGATGCCCTATCTTTTGGGGCAGTCGGTGGTGCGTTATTGGGCCTCGGGGGCTCGCATTCTAAAAAAAATCCTATTCGTTCTGGTACCCTTATTGTTCGTCGCGCATCATTTCTCGGCGTCCCAACTTAGTTCCATGTCCATCGCTTCCGTCGGTGCCGAGGTGAAGTGGGCCTTGGTTGCCTTAATCCTCGTTTCCTGGGGTTTTGGCGTGGTTTTAGGTGGGCCCGATCTAGCCCATTGCAAGGTTCTCGCCATCGACACCTCGATGCGGAACGTGGCCGTCTGCTGGCTGATCGCTAGGAAGAGCTTCGCCGATGCCAACGTTTACTATACGATTCTTGCTTTCAGCGGTATTTCGGTTTCGATGAACCTGGTCTTCGCCCTCGGGGTTCGTTTTATTCGTGGTTGCCCTCTCCTGGGGCCGAGACTACAATTGGAAAAAAGGAGGTCCGTTTGAAGCGTCTCTTTTTCACAATTTTTCTGCTTTACCCCGCAATGGCCTTGGCTCAATTGCCCCCGGGGCAAATGAGCGGCCGATGTTCAAGTATTTACGGCCCGATATATAGCAACAAGGCTTATACCGCTTCTGGGAGCTGTCAAAATGGGAATTCCGTTAATTGTTGGACCGACCCCATGGATGGCAGCCCGGATTATTACTGCCAGACCAGTGGAGATAAGCAACAGGATCCGGACCCCTCCGTGGCGGCAGATAAAGTCTGCGGATGCATCGATAGTTAAAGTCCCAAACACCAGGGATTCCCTTAGGGACAAATCGGGTACCCTTGACCGCTCCTAAGCCTTTATGGTTCCAGGATGCGAAAGTCAGCGGCTATTCTCATTATCTTTCATTTACTCGCCCTTTCCGCCGGTTGCGTGAGCGTTCCGAAGAAATCGGTGGTGATGACCAAAATCCAGGGCTTGGATTTGACGGCCGAACAATTGCGCCTTCAGGTGGCCGATTTCGTCGTCGTTTTCGGAGGAATGGTCGAGCGGGGAGCCGACGAGATCATCGAGAACTCCGATTCTCCCAAGGCCAAGGAAAATGCCTTGCTCTGGAAGGCCAACGCGATTCCCGTCTGCCAGATGGCCGCGTTCCAATTCGATCCCATGGTGGGACTGCTCGATCTATGGGCTTTTTCCAGCCAAATGACCGAATTTTTCGAGAATGGGAAGGGCGCTCACCTTCGCCGCTCCACCAGCATGTCCTTGGCGGCGCTGGACAAGGATAAGGGGCTCTCTGAGGTTTTGGGTGGCATGGATGAGCGAATGACCGACATGGCCACGCGCATGAATATCATGATGCGGCAGATGCCCAAGAACGGGCTTGATCGATACCGTCCCTGTCCTTCAGCAAGCGTGCATCCTCGCCCTCACGGCGACCTTGGGCGACTAGGGTAAACATGCCTAGACAAAGAACAGCTTCGTGTTTCTTTCGAGACTCAAAGCCGAGAGATGTCCTCTAGAAATAAAGCCTTGAAGACGGCGCTTTTTTTAACGTCGCGCTTATAACCAATTGAATTTATTAAGTAAAATTCTTTGAGCGCATCGCCGCCATCCTTCCATTCCGAAACGATCCCCAAAAATCGCCGATAAGTACTTGGGGAGCATGGTATGGGAAAAATCTATCTTAAGGATGCCGACGGGCAGACCGTCGCGCAGTCCTACTATGGCGCCGACGTCGCGACCTGGAATCTGCAGCCGGAAGGCGACGAACTCAGGCTCGCGGAATACCAAAACGACGGCTACATCCTTCCCCTCGAAATCTCCGACGCCCGCAAGCAACTCGAAAAAGTCTTGAATCGAAACACCGTGAGCTCCGGCGGACCCTTGGGTCTCG
>JAIOPF010000359.1 GCA_021414045.1 Deltaproteobacteria bacterium
CTCCATGGCCATGTCGGCCAGCTTGAAGGCGATGGCTTGGTGCTGGTTGAGGGGAACGCCGAAGGTCTTGCGGGTCTTGGAATATTCGAGGGCGGCCTCGAAGGCGCCCTGCGCTCCGCCGACGCCCATGGCCGCGATGCCCAAACGCCCGTGATCGAGGGTGGTCAGCATCATCTTGAAACCCTCGCCCCGCTTGCCCAGGAGATTCGCCTCCGGCACATGCACATCCTCGAAATAAAGCTCCGCGGTGTTCGAGGAGCGCCAGACCAGTTTCTTGTGCATCTCTCGAGCGGTGTATCCCTTGGTGCCCTGCTCGACGATGATGCAGCTGATTTCTTTCTTGCCGTCGGCCTTCTTGTCGGTCACGGCTTGGACCGTCACGCCCGCCGTCATGGCGTTCGCCGCATTGGTGATGAAGATCTTGCTGCCGTTAATGATCCACTGCCCGCTCTCGAGACGTCCATAGGTCTTGCTGTTGCCGGCGTCGCTGCCCGCGTCGGGCTCGGTGAGACCGAAGCCCCAGAGCTTCTCGCCGCTGCAAAGAGAAGGCAGGTATTTCTGTTTTTGCTCTTCGGTGCCCCAACGGTAAATGGGCAAGATGCCCAGGGTATTCTCCGCGGCCACCGTCGCGGCTTGGCAACCGTCGACGCGGGCGACTTCTTCCACGGCGATGCAGTAAGAGAGGTAATCCAGGCCTTGTCCGCCCCATTCGGGGCTCACCGTCATCCCGAACAGCCCGAGCTGCCCCATCTTCTTGGTCAACTCGACGCTGAATTCTTCCTTCTCGTCGAGCTGCTGCCGCAACGGCTTGATCTCCTTTTCGGAAAAATCGCGGATGGTTTTGCGCAGCATGTCTTGTTCGGGGGTGAGGTCGTAGTTCAGCATCGTCGTTCTCCAATGATATAAGACCGGCGGCTTGCCGGTGAAAAAGGCCTAGAAGATCCGCTTTCGGGGATCAAGGGCTATTTCAGGACCAATTTTTCCTGGCCTTTTTCGCGCAGGTATTCGGGATAAAGATCGTAAGCGGGCTTGATGACGGGCAAGAGCTTGAGAATCTTCGGAATGGGCCCCTTGGCCACCATTTCCCGGCGGGTCAAGGCGGCGATCAGGTTGACTTTACCGTGCCAAAAACGGTGGGCTACATCCGCTTTCATGCTCAACTGTACCTCCGGCTTGAAGGCGGCATCGTCGAAACGAATCACGACCGGTTCTTGCCCAGTATCCACCGAAATCGAAAGGGGCGGATCGGTATACTGGAATTGGATCTTGAGCTTCGCTTCCCGCAGCTTCGGTCCGATCTCGGGATCGTCGACGAGCCGCTGGAAGAAACCGCCCAGCACGTCCTTTAATTCTGCACTGGATTGAAAGTACGCCATCAGTAGGCCTCCCGTATTTTTCCCAAGACTTCTTCGTAGACGACTTCGCGGGGATTAAAAAAGCTGGCCCCGTCTTCGACCGCGGTACGGGCGATTTCTTCCAACTGCCCCTCTTGAACCCCGGCGTCCCGGAGACGGTCCGGAAGGCCGCAAAGCCGCTTCAGCGAAGCCCGCAATTCCCGGACGGCTTGAATGGCCGCCCGCGCGGCGCCCATGGTATCGAGCTTGGTGGTATCCACGCCGAGGCGCTTGGCGATCCCGGCATAGCGTTCGGTACGTACCGCGAGATTGTATTCCATGCCGTAGGGAAGATAAATGCTGTTGGCCATGCCATGCGGGACGTGCGCGATCCCTCCCGTGGCGTGGGACATGGCGTGAACGATGCCGACCATGGCCTGGTCAAAGGCGATACCGGCCAGGTTGGCCGCGATGAGCATCTCGGAACGCGCCTCGAGATCGCTCCCCCGCTCCACCGCTTTCAGCAGGTTCAGGTGAATCATCTTGATCGCCTTCATCGCCAGGGCGTCGCTCATCGGATTCGTCTGGACGCTGGTGTAGGATTCGATCGAATGGGTCAATGCGTCCATGCCGGTCATCGCGGTGGCCTTGGGCGGAAGGGAAAGGGTCAGTTCGGGATCCAGCAAGGCCAGGCTGGGACGTAGATAAGCGTCGTTGAAGGAAAGCTTGCGCTGGGTGCCTTCGTCGAAAATGACCGCCGAGGAAGTGACCTCGCTGCCCGTCCCCGCCGTCGTCGGAATCGCGATCAAGGGATTGAGCGCCCGTGGGATCGTCTGAGTTCCGGAATAATCCTCGACCAAATCGCCGCCGAGACTCAGGACGATGTTGGCGGCCTTCGCCGTGTCGATGGCGGACCCTCCACCGAGGGCCACGATGGCCTCGGCCCCTCCCTGCTTGGCGAGTTCAATGCAGGATTGCACGACCTTGAGCTCGCTGTTCGGGGGCACTTCCGAGAAAACTCCGGTCACCTTGTATCCACCGGCTTCGATCCCCGCGCGAATTTTATCGGCGACGCCGTTTTGCGCGAAAAAGGGGTCGGTGACCAGAAGCCAGGATCCGATCTTCAATTGCGATAGTTCGTTAGTGAAATCCCCGGAGATTCCGGGCTGAAAAAGAATCTTGGTGTTGAGAAAAAATTGGTAAAATTCGGCTCCCACCCGAAAAGACTAAACTCAAGCGGAGACACCGTCAATCTTTGAAACAGATCAGAAAACCGCGCCGCCTGGGCGATTCGGATGCGCTTCCACCGGCTAAATGGAATAGAGGGCGCCCTGATACATGACCGGACCCGTGGGAGCCCCGGTGGGAGAGCCTCCCTTCGGCTCGAGACTAACGGCCAAGCCCGAGGAACCGACGAGGAACTTCATCTTCTCGTCGCTCATGGGCATCATCACCGTTCCGTTCATCGGTAAAACGCCCAGGGACATTGGCTCCTGGCCTTTGCCGGGCAACATCCACAGCTCAAAGGATTTGTCGGGACCCATATCCTTCGTGTGCATTGCCGTCACCTTGAGCATTTTTTGTTCGGGCATCAAGCCCAACATCCAGACGGGCTCTTGGGCTTTGGGATCGTTGATCATCGCGACCTGCGCCGGACGAAAAGTCTCCGGAACCCGAGGGCCGTAATTGAGATAGACGACCAGGAGAACGGCCAAAGCGCTGGCCAGAAGCGCGAGGGGGCGCCAGAGATTCAGGCTGGACCAAAGCCCTTCGGGCTGGAAGCGCTTGCGCAGTTCGGGATTCTCCTCGCAGATTTGTTCCCAGATACGCGGCGGGGCTTCGACGGGCTCGAGGCGCTCGACCACCGAGTTGAAACGCGCCGACCATTCGTCGACCGCCCTCCGCAAGAAGGGATAGACTCCGAGATAATATTCGAAGCGTCTTCGCGCCGGCCCCGAGAGGGTGCCGAGGACGTATTCGCCCGCGAGAATCTCGTATTTTTCGGGGTCGTGAAACTTCATCGTTCCAAGCACTTCCTTAATTGGTCCAATCCTCGCCTCACCCAGGTCTTTACCGTGCCCAAGGGTTTGGCCAGAGCCTTCGATAATTCGATATGGGTCATGCCCCGCCAGTAAGCCAAGGAAAGGCTTTCCCTTTGCTCTTTGGACAGCTCCTCGAGGCACCCCCGCAGGGCCTTGGCCTCGCTATTTTGCATCGCCTGTTCCAGAGGTCCAGGCCCCTCGTCTCGGAGGGCTTGTCCTGGAGCTTCGGGATCGAAAAGGCTCTCGCGTTTGGCGCGGCGAAGGCGGTCTAGTGCCGTATTTCGAATGATGCTGCCCATCCACGTCAAAGGCGCGCCCTTAATGGAGTCGTAATCGGAGGCATGGCGCCAAATCTTCGTGAATCCCTCCTGCAGGACTTCTTCGGCCCACTCCTGCTTTCTGAGGATACGCAGCGCGAGGGCGAACAGATGCGCCGAGGTACCGCGATATAGTTCGGCGAAAGCGCCGGTATCGCCACGGGAACATCGGGAAAGTTGTTCGGCATTGGGATGCATGTGGTTTGGGAATATAAAGCGCTATCTCGATTTGTGGATTCGGGCAATCAATAAGCTAGGAGCATTATGGCGCGACGCGTCTTGAGCCAAGCCCTTACACGAAAAGTTTTTTCGCCGCCAAATCCGCGAGCAGCGCCCGTCCTTCCGCCAGAAATTCCGGAGAAGCCTTGAGAGCATTGGCCCTGGCAATGGCAGGCAGCAGCTCGGCCGGCTTGGCCTGCTTGCGCTCCAATCGTTGAATCAAGGAAGCCACCAAGGGATTCACCTCCATGAATTTCACGTCGAGGGTGTCGGGTTCCCGCCACAGCAAGAGATGGTATTGGCCCCGCGGCAGCTGCTTCGGATCCTTGAATTCTTCACTGATGAAATGCACCGGCCAGACATAAGTCGCCAGGACATGGGCGGGATTGAGGCGCAACTTGCCGCGCTCGGTCTTGCCACGG
>JAIOPF010000357.1 GCA_021414045.1 Deltaproteobacteria bacterium
GGCCGCCTCCGCGCCCGAGTTCGTCGAAGGATGCCATACGATGCGGGTCAAAGTTCAACTCGAGGAGCCTTACAACCTTTGCGAAAGTTCTTTTTTAATTTTTCATACGGGTTGCAACGAGCATCAAGCGACCCATGAAGAAGAAATGTGGATGCAGTGGAAGGACGGGAAGGTCGTTCTTTCGCAATATCCGACGGCGCCGTCCTGTCCAGAAGGGCCGCCTCCTCCCGTTCCCTCACCCGTGGAGCCCCCGTCCGTCGCTCCCGTCGGAGAGCCGATCGCGGATCGTTCGGTCTGGAAAGGCATCGTCGCCTTTTTGAAGGCCGACTTGGTCTCGTCGTTCTCGCGGAAATTCTTTTCTTAGCGAAGCAATTCCGAAATTACTTTCCCGTAACCAAAATAAAGATTCTGCAAGGGAAGCGAGTTGCGCTCCTTCATCAACCGATGAACTTCGGGCAGGCGGTGGTAAGGCACGCTCGGGTATTGGTGGTGCTCCATGTGGTAGTTCACCTGGTGGGGCGCGAAGAAGAAGGTCTGCAGGGGATTGACCACGGTTCGCGAGCAAAGCATCTGATTCGCGTTGGCTTGGTATCCCGCATGCTCGGCGATGCCGCGGATGCGCAGCAAGACTTGCAGGATAGTCATCATCGGCAAGACCCAGAAGAAAAAGAAAAACCAAGGGCGCCCCAGGTAGGTCAAGACGGCAAATAAGCCCCCGTTCACCAGGATGACGCTGAAAACCTGGTAAGCGAGCGGCAGCCGCTTGTGGGAAGAGGAGGGGGTTGCGGGCAGGTTTTTTTTCATTCGTGGTTGGTAGAAAAAATAACCGATGAACTTGAAGTAAGAGACGCCCGACAAATCGCGCAGCAGCTTGCGCAGGAAACTTCCGAGCTGGATGGGGTAGCCTCCGATCAGGCTGATATCGGGATCCGTCGACGCCAGCGGTTCGAGGTGGTGTTTGAGATGGAATTTCCGATAGCTGTCCTGCGAGAAGAAGAGCGGCGCGGCCGTGAACATCTGGCCCAAATAATCGTTGAGGCGCGGAGAGGCATGGAGCCTGCCGTGGGCTCCGTCATGCATCAGGATCGCGAGGGCCAATTGCTGCCTGCCAAGCAGGATGAAGCAGGCGATATAGGTCAGCGGATGGGGAAAATAGAGCAGGACGGCGAATAGGCCGGCGATGCCCAGCCAATCCAAAAAAATCGAAGCGGTGCTGCGCCAAGTCGAGACCCGGCTCAGGCCGCGAAGTTCTTCCTTGCTGAGCATGTCGACGAAATTGCCTCTTTTCAAGAGAGGCGTCAACGGCGATGGGGTCGATGGCTCAGGATCCGACGGTTTTCCACGACTTATCCTGCGCCCAATCCTGGGGATTTGCCGCGAGCTTTTCGGTGTCTTTACCGAGGTCCTTTTGCAAGATCGTGCCCTCCGGATTGACGAGGAAACTCATCACTCCCGAGTTTCCCCAGGTGGCGGGATATCCGATCAAGACGGGCTCTTTGGTCGTGCCCTTTTCCTTCGTCGGCAACATCCTGAAATAATACCCGTGGTAAAGCAGGAGGTTCTCGCCGTTTTTCCCGCTGACTTGCGTGGCCTTCTCCATGATACCGGGTCCTACGGGGCTGGCGTCTTGGGGGTCTTGGGAGGGCCAGTAAAGGCCGTTTTTTTGCCCCGGATCGCTGACGAACTTTTGCGCGTATCCGGGGATTCCGTCCCCGTCACGGTCTTTTTGGGCGTATTCCTTTTGCGCCCGAACATAGTCCTTCGCCGCTTCGATGGCGTCGTTTTCATTGGCGCCGATGCGGCGGTTCAGGATTTCCTCACGGCCCGTTTTGAGATCGAAGGACCAATCTTTTCCGGTTTTGACCAAAGGGATGGGAAAAGACCATCCGTCGTTTCCCGCGTAGAGAATGCTGCGATCGTCGCGGATCGCGACGATATTTTGCTTCTCGGAAATCCTCTGGAGAAAGCGCTTTTTCGCGGCTTCATCCGCGGCGGGGTCGCCGGAGACCCAGAGGTCCTTGTCTTCCTTGCCGAACATGTTCTGCAGGGCCTCCGAAGTATCCGGGCTTTTGATCGCGGCAACGAGGCTCTGTACCGCCCCTTCGGGGCTGGAAAACTTTGGGTCCCCGGCCGAAGCCATTTGGGGATGAAAGATCGCCGCCGCGGCGATGAGCAGGATTTGAATCTTTCCAATTTTTAGCTTCATGCAATGGGTCTCCCGTCAGGATTCAATTGAAGTTGGACAACGCTAGCGACGGCCGCCACCTCCGCGGAATCCGCCTCCGCCAAAACCGCCACCCCCGCCGAATCCGCGGCCACCGCCTCCGCCCCAGCCCCCGTAACCGCCGCCGCCGCGGCTTTCGAAACCCCGTGAACTGTCGAGATTGGTGCGGTCTCCGCCATAATTATTTCCGAACATCGAATTGCCGCCACCGCGGTCTCCCGACCAACCGCCGCGATCGCCGCCACCCAACCCTTCTTGCGACCGGTTTTGCCCGCGATTCTCGGTGCTGCCCAAGTTTTGCGAATCGCGTTGGGCGGCGCCCGTCTCTCCGTTCCTCGCCTTGTTCATGTTCTGCTGGAATTGGTCGCGATTGGCTTGCTGGGCTTCGGAAGCGCTGAGTCCGCTATTCGATTTGGAAAAGGGCGAGTTGCTGGAATTCCAGTTCGTGTTCTTGTTGTAGTTGGCGTTGTAGTTATTATTGTAGTGGTTGTTCCAGTTCGAGTCGTAATTGTAATTGTGATTCCAGTTGTTGTTCACGTTGATGTTGTTGACGGTGACGTTGTTCCAACCGTGGACTCCCCAATAACTGCCGCCGTACACGATGGTGTTGTGCGGCCAGTAAAAACCGGTGCTGAGCCAGGCTCCCATCGCGAATCCCGCGCCGAAAGTGACCAGGGGAGCCACCGAGGCGGCGGCCGGCGTCAGGTACACCGTCTCCGGATCGTAGACCGGGACGTAGACGACTTGCGGGTCGGCGGGGACGATCTCGATTTTCTCGGAAGTGGTCTCGACCTTTTGCTGGGGCGTCGTCTTAAGATTGCCGGTTTTTTGCGCCTGTAGTCGGAGGTCTTGGGTGGCTTGCATCACGTCTTGTTGCTGGTTGATGACCGCCTGACCCAATTTCTGAGTCCAGCTCAACTGGTCGTTCATCATTTTCAAGGTATCAGGGTAGTGGGCCACGGCTTGGACGCTGGGATCCCAACTCGAATCGATTTTTGAAAAATCGCTTTTGCTGTGAACGACTCGGGCGGCTTCCACGATCTCGA
>JAIOPF010000322.1 GCA_021414045.1 Deltaproteobacteria bacterium
ATGCGCGGAATTTCGAATCGGATCCCCATATCCAAAGCCTGCAGGCGGCCTGGGGAGAATTGGGAGGGCGAAACACCTACCGCGCGGTGAAAGTTTTGGGCGAGGAAATCGGAGAACTGCCCCGCTTGGTCGAGTTGTTGAAGGAAACCCCGATTCGAGAATCCTTGCGGCTGGAAGTTTCCTTAAGGAGACTGCGGCGCATGGCCGCTCACACGCGGCCCTTGGGAGCTCGAGGAAACTACGTCGAATGGCTCGCGCGACTGGGAGTCGTCGCGGCGGTGCGCCAAGGAAACTCGGCGCGCCTGGGCAAGATCATGGATATGGTTTACGACGGAGCCGATTTGGTGGCCTTCGAAAACTTGCTGTCTCCCTTGCTGGGTCAGTACCGATTCAAGCCTCAAGTTCCGAGTCGGCTCCGCCGCGTCATGGATTCCATCCAATCGATTCCGCGGAGAATCCGCGCCCTGCCGATGGGCAATCCGGAAAAGGATACCCTGCTGCGCTTCAACGATCATTCGAAATTGCTCACCGAGAGCGACCCCCTTCGCATCGACATGAATCATTTCATGGAAGTGCTGGAGAGAGGCATCCTCGAAAACGAGGGAATCGTCCCCGATATCGAGCGCGCTTTGGCTCCCGTGCCCAATAGCCCTCTATCGTATCTCCGCGTCTTTCGTCTTTATCGCCTCTTGGCGAGGCAATCCCAGGTCTACCCCAAATTTTTGGAACTGCAGGGCGAGGGGATTCGGTTGGTCGGCTTCGAGCCGCGTCCGCGCTATCCGGGCTCCGCGGAGACGGTCGATCTGACCCAGTTCAACGCCTTTTATGACGAGCCGGTGATGGCGGAACAATTCGCGGATTTTTACCGGAACCTGCCGCGTCTCCTGAATTCCGTGCTGCGGAAGGAACGCGCCGACCAGGTGAGCCGGATTTTGACTGAATTGTGGCCGACGCCACGGCCCTTGACCGCGCCCGACCTCGTCACGGCGCTGGAACGGTTGGGCGACCCGATTTCCTTGCGAGTCGCCCGTTCCATCCAAGACGGCGAAGTGGATTTCGAAATCCACGAGAGCCGGGCCTTCGAGGCGGAATTGACGAAATATGTCAGCGAGAAATGGCGAAGCAATTTGTCCGGCGTCATGATTCCGGCCGAACCCGGGGGGCGCAAGGCCAGGATTCTGTTGCGCCAAATCGAGAACGTCTCCTCGGAGGTGTTTCACGACGCGCTATTCCATCGTTTGGGCTATGCCGTCCACGAGCACGAGCACTTCATGCACGTCGACCCGATGGTCCCGCGCATCAATCTCGAGATCATTCGTCAGGAAATGCGGGCCACGCACCGCGAGTTCCATTGGTACGCTCTCCAGGGAAATCTTGATTGGACGGAAAACTTCCTCACGGAAAACTCTTCCGGTTGGGCGATGCACCTCCGCAGCCACGTCGAGGACACCTTCTTCGAATTCACCGATCCCAACGATTGAAACTTTTTAGCGCCGTCGCGGTCCCGGCCCCGGATCGGGCGTCTCGTTGCGGACCACCGCGGCCAGGGGCAATCCCCGCGCGGGCTGGGCGGCCGGAGGAACGGAAAGTCGGAGGGGCGCCGTGGTTTCGGGAACGAGGCAGCCGTCTCGGAAAATCAAGGTTGTCAATCCCACCTGGATTCTGTCGCCCGGAGATAGTCGAAACATCCCGCCGAAGGGCAGTACCGTGCCTCCATTCACCGATACCGGAATCCGGTCCTGTTGGACGCGCAGCACCCAAGATCTCTGTTGGGGCGACGAAATGTCGGAGCTGCCGAGAGAAAACGCGGCTTCACGGGCCGGGCCTCGAGGCGCGGTCGGATCCACGATGCTGAGTCGGGGATTCGTCGAAAGCGTGTCCAGGGGCGTATTCTCGGAGGCCAAAAGGTAGAAATCCAACTGGACGCCGCGCATGCCGGCAGCTGCGGGCAACATGCCGATGGGGATGGCGGTCATCTCGCGTTCGGCGGACTCGCCTTCGCCTCGCCGGAAATCTCGGACCCTCCAGCCTTCCCTCATTTCGACTCCGGGAGGGCGCCGCGACGAGTTGACGAGGCGCTCTAGTTCGGAATCGGTCAGCGGCGTCGGACTTTCGACTTCCAGCAAAAAGGGTTGAGTGGATTGGGCCGACGCATCGAGGCGGAGCTGGTAGAGGTAGCGTTCCTCCTCATGCAGGCGTCCGCCGCGAAGCAGGTGGTAAGGATGCTCGCCGACGACGACCACGGGTGGGCCCATGGTGACCGTGGGGGCTTCCGGAACGGGTTGAATTCGAGGCCGTCTTGCGGCGGCCGGAATCGGCGGCGGTACGACGGAAGAGCGTCGGCTCGCCTCCGGAGCTCTCGGTGGAAGGGGCGCCGACTGCGGCGTCGGCCCCAATGGCGCGTGTTCCGCGGCCACCGTGGCCGGGCTATGCAGATAGACCGCAAGGCTGAAATTGTCCGGCTTGAATTTGTCGATGGGTTCGGCGGAGGTTTCGCTTTCGTAGACGTTAAAACTACGGTCGATGAAGAGGTCGTGGCCGCGATGGCTGAAGCGGAAACGCCCGTTGGCGGCGGCTGGCAAATCCCGGCTGCGAACCCGGCGGACGATTTCCATCCGCGCGTGGGTTTCCTCGCGAAGGATGGCGTGGATTTCTTCCGCGCTCCTCGCTTCCTCGATCAGGTCTCCGACCATGCGGGTTTCGAGGAAATTTTCCCAAAAGCCGTCGGAACCGGCCAAGACGACGTCTCCTTCGCGGAGGACGAGTCCGTGCTCGAAACCGGAGGAGCGGGCAACTTGGCCGTTCGGCTGAGGGATTTCACCGCGAGAAGTATCGGAGACCTGCATCTCGGCATGGCTGCCTACGCCGTTCGTCACTTGATTTGCCATCGCATGCAGCCGGATTTCCCGGGTTCGGTGCAGATTTTCTCCCCGCTCCTGGCGGGAATCGGCGGCGATAGTGCCGAGATTTTCCTCGACGGTGGAATAGACGCGTTCCAACCTTCCGTTCGCTTGCCGACGAAACACCCTCAAGCTGGCGTCTCCCGCGAAATGCGTCTGGAGGACGGTGGCGCCACTGGGACCTGCGCCGGGAAGGATGCTGAAACTCACCGAACAGGCCCCGGAGCCGCCACGGCCTTCCTCGGTCCGGACCAGCCTAGGGTTGGCGATCCATTGGCGCGCGGCCTCGATCGCCTGATTTCGGTCCTGGGTTTCGGATACCACGAAATTAAAATGACGCACGCTCGCATTGGCCAGTTCCCACGCTCGTCGGATGTCTCCCGTGCGCCTCAGTTCGGCTTGAAAGGCCTCGACGGTCAGCATTCCCGCGACGTCGCCGTGCCCCATTCCTCCCATGCCGTCGGCGACCATCATCGAGTAAGTACGTCTTCCCAGCGGATCGCGGTATTCGAGGCCTCCCATGAAATCTTCCCCGACGGGATGCTTCGGGTCGATGCCTTGGTCGGCGAGATAGACGAGTTCTCCGCCCGCGAGGCGAACGCGCCGCGAATGGCGGCGCAGCACTTCGGCGATTTGTTCCTCGTTTAAAACTTCACCGGCCAGGTGGGCGTCGATTTCGGGAAGATTGCCACCGATCGTGTTGGGCTGCAAAAGCGGGCGCTCCTTGGGCGAAGGAGGGGGAGCGGCGAATGGCGGCGGCGCCGCCTCCAGCGAAGCGGGCGCTTCGGGTCTTTCGGTCATCGGCTCTGGGGCGGTTGCCTCGCTTTGCTGCAAAAGGATTCTTGCGCCGCGCACCGTATGTCCCAACTCGTTGACCAAGCCCAAGGCGCGGGCGCGTTCCAGGGTCATCGTCAGGGTGAGGGTGCGAGGCCTTTCGCCGGGGATCATTCGAACCGCCGCCAAGGTGACTTCAAAGAGGCCGGAGTTTCCCGCCGCGGGACGGACCCGGTCGACGCTGCCGACATAGCGGCCTGGCACGGCGGGCGCGTGGGGAGAATATGGCGTCATACGGTATTGGTTGCCGTCATTCGCCCCTAAGGCCGGGTGTTCTTCGCCGGGCGCCGGTGAGGTCGTGACGGGACTCGCCGCGTGGACGGCCGTCGGCGGTGCCGCGGCGGTCCTAGCGCCGGGAGGGCGCGGGCCATCGGGTGGCGGAGTCTGACGCCCGCGATTGCGCACCCAATTAAAAATTCCCAGGACGCCGAAGGGTAGCACGGTTCCAAAAATTCCCGCGAGGAGGGAGATGCCAGGATCATGTCCCATACTGGTCATGGCCATCATCATGCCGGCGCCAAGAAAACTCGAGTGCAGGCCGTTGCTGGAATCGAAATCCGACGGTCGGTTACCGGCGGACGCCGAAGTGGCCTCGGCCATCATGGGGACCTCTAGATCCTCGGGAATCGTCTCGAATTCGTCTTCCACCTCGACGGCGTGGTCGCTGAGATCCTCGATTTCGACGATGGCGGGCGTTTCGTGCGCGCGAGGCGATTCCGTTTCGATGGCTTCCTCTGGAATGGAATCCATCAGGCCTTCCATGGAAGCGACGGCGTCACGAATGGCGGCGCGGGAATTTTCCGGCAAGCGGGCCAGCCTTTCGGGGGCGAATTCCGGAAGGCGCGGCCTTTCGGTGCGGAGGATGCCTTGTTCCCGCTGCGCCAGGTATCTCGCCGCTTCCGCGAAATAGCGGTCAGTGGTTTCCCTAAGATCGGAATTTTCCGGAAGAGCTAGGACTTCGTTTTTATAAAAATCGTGTTGAATCGCCCCCCAACGGTAGAGCGAACGTGTCTGAATCTGGATTTCGACGGGCAAGCCTTCGACTTCAACCACGATATGAATCGCGCGATAACCGGAGCGGCGGCCATCAAGCACTCGGCCTATGCCTTCTTGGTCGAGTCTGGGACGATTTTGTTCCGCCAGCAGCAAGCGAACTCGGTCGGGCGCCTCGCCTCGCCGGACACGCTTATAGGCGGGCGGGAAGATTAGCCGGCCGTCGGAGGTATATTCGGGACGCACTTGGAATCGCCGTTGGACGGCGGCTACCAGGGAAATCGCGTCTTCGTAGCTTTCCACGATGACGCGGGTTCCGAAAAGATCGGTGAAGGAGCGAAGCGAGGTCATTCGGCGCCGCCCGATTTTGGGGACGACATCCGCGGCGGCTTTTGGGCGGCCATGCGGCGGTAGGTCCGAGGCGATTCGGGCCCGTTCCAAGCCTATTTCCTCGACTTCGGTCCACACCTCTTCGTTGGTTGGCAATCCCTGCAAGAATTCCAAAACGCGGCGGCCGGGGCCTTCGTGGCGGTCCACCAATTCGCGGGCGATGCGGTCGCGTTCCCGAGTGTAATGGGCGAAAATTTCCCGTCGCGAATTTCGCCAGGCCTGCAGTTCCACCGTGTTCCCGGCATCGGGTTCGACGGCATCGTGATCGGCCAGGGCGAGGCGCGTCCTTTGCGCCAGGGGCGAAAATTCCTCCAATTGCGCGGCGGCTAGCTGGGCCATTTCGGCTGTCAAGCCGACTTCTTCCGGAGAAGCGGGGCTGGGTTCGCGCACCGTCGGGGCTTCGGGAGCGATTCTTGCCTGAGGCGCCGCGCGATCGGGTCTCGGCGCTCGTTCGGTGGATCGGGCGACGCGAGGGCCTGGCCTCGGCGGACGCACGGTGCCTTGGACCTCCGGCGCCGCGACCGGCGGCGGGGCTTCGACGGCTTGTCGTCGATAGAGATCCAGCACCCGGTCGCGGAAGAAGGTGCGCAGCGTGGGATTGTCCGCCGGAAAATCTTGGTTGAAGGCCAAGATTTCTCCCAGCCTGCGAGTGGCCACGGCCATTTCTCCCAGGTCGCTCTCGGTGTTGCGTACCACGGCTATTTCCTCGCGAATGGTGGCGGCGATGGGCGCGAAATCCCCCATGCTGGTCGTTCCCACGGCTTCCAATTCGGTGGCGATGGAATCCAAATCCGCCAGGGTCGGTTCTAATTGGACATGGATGCCTTGATTGACCAGGTTCATGGCCAATTCGGTGTGCCCGTCGATCTGTTCGACGTTCGGGAGGCGTAGCGGGGGAATGACGAAATGTCCTTTGCTTGGGTCGATAAGGTGAGGATGAAAGAGATCGCGGATTTGCGGAATCTCCAGGAAAGATTCCATTTCCGCGTCGCCCATCCCGCGTCCGGGCAATTCGGGGGCCTCCGGCGCGTCCGAGGGCGGGCGATCCTCGCTGGCCCCGCTGATGCCATGCAAAAGGAAAGCGCGGTCGCCGGTTCGGAAGGGATTGCGCAGGCGGCTGGTGACCAAACGGATTTCGTTGGGAGCGGAGGCGTCGGACAGGCCGTCGTCTCGAACCAGGCGCAAGACACCGTTCTCGGACCCGACCACGCGGAAAGGGATGCGGCCCATCGTTCCCGCCGTCGGTTCCAGCGTCAAATAAACTGGAATGCTCGCGCCGTTCTCCAGGATCCTGGCGACCGGATAATGGTACTCTTCCAGCGGCGTTCCTGGCTCGAGGAGTCCCGCGTCCTCGAGTTCGATCAAAGAAGCCTCGAACTCGTCGCGACGCGCGGGATCGTTGAGCAAGGTGGCGGCGTCGGATACCGTCGGACTATCTTTGGGCCTCGCGGATTCCGGGGCGCCTCCGGGTACGGCGGCGATTCCCAGAGGGACAGTTTCGACCAGCGAAGTGGGCGTCGTATCCGCGGGCCTTTCCCCGAAATCGCGAGCGAAGTCCTCGCGCAGAGCCCCAATGTGCGGGGCCAAATCGGTGGTCACCGCCCGTCCTTCGCGCGTGACCAGACGCAAGCCTCCGGGGCCGCGCCGCAAACGGTACTCACCGCCCTGGATTTCGCGCAGCGTTTCGACGCTGGGGTTGTTCGTCAAGATCCATCCTAGGACGTCCGGAGCGGACGGGCGCTCCCGTGATGTGGCGCCGCGCAACAAGGTCAACATTCCCGCCAAATCGGAGGGGGCGCAACGGTTGCGCAGGGCCCAGAGGGTCAAGGCGCCGCGATCGGAGGCCGAGAGGCCGGGGACGGTTGAGAAAATCTCGCGCAGCGAGGCGGCGAGGCCTCGTGCGGCGGTTGCTTGCTCGCTCAAGGCGATGAAGGAAAATGGTGGATTCCCCGCGCTGGCTTCGACGGCGGAGCGGGCCAGGAAGAGGTTGGCGATTTCCGAACCGGCGGGGCTGTGGGAAGGAATTCCCAGTTCGTCCAAGGTTTGAACGACGGCCTCGCCCAAACTCGCGGTTCGCGTCGGCCTCTCCCTTCGATCGATGGATTCGGCACCATTTGCTCCGAGGCGCAGCTCTCGGACTCCGGAGAGGGTTTCCCAAAAAGCGTCTTGCAAGGCTTCGGGGCCGGCTTCCTGGCTCAAGGCCCATTCCAACCAAAGCTCTCGCGCCCGGGCGGAACGGTCTCCGCCGAGCAGGACCAAGCGGTCCACGGCGCGCACCAGTTCCGGAGAAAGATCCATTCGGAGCGTGTTCCTTAGACCCGCGGCGATTTCCATCGCCTGCTCCGTGCGGCGACGCAGGAGAAAGTTCGCGAGGCGAAGTCCTTCGCGGGAAGTCGGCTCGAAACCGACCATCCGCAGGGATTCGAAAATGCGGCGTTCGGCCTCGATGCGAGGGGCCAAGGATTCACGGCTGAGTTCGGCGGGGCTCAGCGTTCGTCCTGCGCCCGAGGGAATGCGGCCTTGGGAACTATCCAGGAGAATTCGGCTGAGCACCCATTGGCCCAGCGGGGTTTCGGGATCGATATGGGCTTCGTTCATCGCTTCGATCGCCCGTGGCAGGGCTTCACGGGCGGCGGCCGCATGGGAGTCCCGCTCGGTGGCGGCTTCGTAGCGTTGTTCGAGCATGTGCCTCAGGAGCGCGGGCAAGGGGGCGGTGGCGAAGATTTCGACCGGCGCCTCGACGGGTCGCGCCGCCGGCGCCGGAGTTTCCGAAGTTCGGTTTTCGACCTCCGGTGTTTCCGGGAGGAAATCGGAATCCGTGAGTCCAATGGTCTCGTCCGGAAGCATGTCTTCTTCCCTCATTTCGAGGGTTTCCTCCCGAACGGCCGCGGGGGCCTCGGCCTCGCGGGCCAGGCGCAGGGCTTCCTCGCCGCTCATTCGCCCGGAGGCGATTTCCACCGCATAGGCCTCGAGGATGCTTCGCCGCATTTCGGGGGAAAGATCGCGGTGTCCTTCGACTTCGAGGCGCAGGGAGCGCATCGTCTCGCGAAATTCGCGCATCACCCGCATCACTTCGCTGTCGTCGGGCAAGGCCTCGGGGTTTCGAAACAAGCGTCGCAACATCGGGCGCAGGACGCCATTGGCCAAAGCCAGATTCGAATCGACGTCGCCCAGACCGGCATCCTGAAGCACGGTCCGTAGTTCTCGCGAGATGGCTTCCATCCG
>JAIOPF010000323.1 GCA_021414045.1 Deltaproteobacteria bacterium
CAGACGCGTTTCACCCTGGAAAAATCCTTATTGAATCCATTTTTAAACGAGCTAGAGCCGCAGTTACCGCCGGAACCGGTCATCGAAGATGGCATCCCTAAGATAAAATCCCTTCCGAAAGACGCCCTCGCGCAAACTAGCCTGGCTTCATCCTCTTTGGCTTCAAGCCGGGCGACTGAAAAACTTCTTATGAAAAAGGCGGACTCCTTGGCCTCGGCCTATCTCGACCATACGGACAACCCCTATGGCTTGCAGTCGATTCTCGACATTCCGACCCTCGAATTATTAGTTTCGGAGGAAGTATTTCAACGCTGGTTCCGGAAGGCTCCAGATTGGCTCAGTGAAGAGCAGCGCCAGGCCTATAATCTCGCGCATACCAAATACGTGAGCCTGCGTGAGACCCAATTGCTCATTCATCATCTTCCCGAACAGATGTTGAAATATTATTGCCACTACGACGAACCGGCGGGGCACTCCTTGGCAGGCTCGAAGGTCTATTCACAATTTCTGTCCTTCCACTATACGGTCGAGGAGCTCGAAGCGATGGGCTTTTGGACCAAACTGCTGGCCAAGGTGCAAGGCTTGGGAGGTTGCGAGGCGATCCCGCCGCTGTGGTGACTTCTGCCGATATATGGCTCTCCGCTTAGCGGAGGGTGGCCATCGCTGGATTTCGAATATTTATTGCCGCCCAAAAGCGAGTTTAGCTATAATGAAAATCGGTCGGGCGGGCTCTACGTCACATCCAAAGGAGTCAATATGAACAAGTTAATTCATAGCCTGCCGAATGCGTTTATCTTGTTATTTTCCATCTCCGTCGCGAGTGCCGCCTCATCGCTCAATCTCAATCATACCTTAAACCAGGCGCCGGTCTCACGAGACGCGGCACAGGTATCATGTAACAACAAAGACAGTTCGACACCCGCCGAACTCAAAGCCATCGTCCCGGACCCCTATTGCTGTACCTCCGTCATCGCATCGGAATGTCTCGAATCCAAAATCGAATCACTGACCGGAGTCCGAGACCTAATCAAGACGCATTACGACGCTCTTAACGGAGCCGTGCCCGGTGTGGCCGCGGCTCCATCCCTGGACAGGGACGTCAGCCTTCCACCCAACGCTTCCGTTGACCAATTGAGAGGTGAAATTTATTCTTTGATCCAAGATATCCAACGGGGAAACGGTCTCATCAAAGCGAATATCTCCGCTCTAAAATCAAAATGCATCGAATACACGCAAGAGACCGAAGTTCATACAACCTATACCCCCTAACAGGCGGAGAAGTTTTACAACGAGGGTTGTTCGAGAAATTCCAGATTCGTCACCCGACCAAATTTATCCTCCCAGCAAGATATTTCCCATCGTTAGGACGATGCGATGAACTTAAGAGACAAGGCTTCGTTAGGCATGATTCAAGCGACGATTATAACCATCGCCGGGCTGATTATTGCCATTTTTCCTCACATGCTGTCTCGCATGCTACCGGCTTGGTTCGGCTGGATCCTCGTTACCCTCGGCGTTTTTGGGTTCTTTTTCCACCTTTGGCGATATCGAAAAACTCGCGATCCTTGGTTGTGACCGTGAATCATTGGATATCCCTTTCCAACGGAAACCTCACGGCGCGAACAGACGCCGGGTGGTATCATGCATGTATCTCAATCTCGTATCGATGGCCGCGTCGGGTTCGAAATAATAGCCGTTGGTATGGCATGTCAGGCATTCCGGCCCCACTTTGTTGAGTCCTTCGAATCCATGGGCTGCCACGGGTAATGCGGCACGCCCCACGTGGCAACTCGCGCAATTGTTGTCCATTCCAACAACATGAAATTCGGGAAAGTCGCTCAATACGTCCGTTCCAACCTGTACTCGAATGGACCCCGCCTTCTGCATGGGTTCTCCTTCCCATTCGCGTCGGGCTTTCAGCCCCACGACGTAGGTTCCAGCTTCGGCGTCCGCGGGAACCGCGAAGGAGAAAACATCCGACACCGGCGCATCGCAAGCCGGCGAGCTGGGATCCAAGAGACAGCCGAAGGTGATGGGAGTCGGGGGAAGAATTTGAACGAAACCGTTCCACCCGTCGTTAAGACGATCGGCACTTTGAATTTGGGGGTTGAACAGGACAAACGGAGTGATGGGCGTAGAACCTACCGTCGTCATTTTGTGCAATGGACCGCCGAAAAAAGTCTCCATGTCCGCCTGAAGATCCTTATGAGCCCAATATAGCATCGGGAAATCCGAAAAAGTCAGATAACGAAGTCCCTTCGATGCATTCTCCCGGCCCAACATCTGCCGAAAGGTTGGCAAGGACCCCTCCGGAAAAAGTGGAACACCGTCCCCATCCACGAAGGTGACTCGTACTTGGATATTTTCTCCAGGCAAATAATACCCTCGGGCGGGAGGCGAAATCTCCGCTAATTCGACGCCAAACCCGTAACCGGTGTCTCCTGGCCTGTCATGGCGAATATCAACTCTCCACGAGTGGCCGGGATATTCGGACCATTTAAACTTTAGGTACGAGGCATTTCTTGGAATGTCGAAATCCCTCTGAGGGTGAAGAGCGGTGCGAAGCTGCACGAAAGCCTGGGCGAAATGCAGGGCCTCCGGATTGTCGCAAACTCCTTGGGCGGCGCACCCGGTGCTAACGACCCTGGCAACGAAACGCCTTTCGAAAGCGTCATCCGAATGGTGCCAATCATCATCCCGTCCCGCGTCGACTTTAAGTTCGCTTATTTTTTGCCCATGCCTGTTATAGGCGGTAATTTTGAACTCGCTGTCTGCCCTCATCCATTCCGCGTCGCGATAAAATATCTGGCGTTGGTACGTAAAACCCGAGGCCTCAAGACGCCAGTCTTCGCCAACCTCTTGTATGCCGCTCCAATCGAGGCCAGCAAAGTCGCCCGATTCCATAACCGGGTCCAATCCACGCTCGAGGGTCGTGGGAACGGAAGAAGCCAGGTAAAGCTCCTGCATGTACCGCTTATCTCCGTCGACGATTTGTAATTGGGTAGGACGGGAGGGATTCGGAAGGGGATTCATATCGGGATTCCATTCGCCGTTATAAAAATATAGGCCCAGCCCTACCCCCTCGCAAGAATTGCTGTCCCAATACGCGGAATACTCCTTGGCTTCTGAAACCAAGGGCTCCGCGCCTCTCTCCGAAACGGAACCACAAGCCAAGATCGCCAGCGAGACGCTGGGTATTAATATTTGCGCGATTTTCATAGATCCCCCCGTTCGCGATATTACGATTTACCTTTTCCCGAGCCTCGAAATTATCCGCGTAATGCGCGAATCCGACAAGTCAGGCAGATCCTGAACAACGGTATAAAATCGCGGAAGGAATATGGGGAGAATCCCTCTTTTTTTTGAAGGCGTGGTTTCAGGCGAAAGCCGGTTATAGGGGAATCCCTGACAAAACCATTTTCCATTGGGCGGCATAGCGAATGAGATCGTTGGAATCCTTCAACCCAAGCTTTCTCTTGATGCGGGCGCAATGGGTCTCGATCGTCTTGACGCTCAAGGAGAGATCCTCCGCCGCCTGGCGCAATCCGATGCCATCGCCAAGGAGCGTCAGAACCTGCAATTCGCGGTCACTCAATTTTCCCACAAAGGCCCGCTTATCTTCTTGCGAAGTCCTGACCAATTTGAAGCGAAGCCTGTCGACCAGATTTTTGCTCACAAAGACTCCCCCTTGCAAAAGGGAGTATATTCCTTGCAACAATTCCTGGACCGCATCTTCCTTGGCGACATAGCCGTCCGCCCCGGCATGCAGGGCCCGTTCCGCGAAAACGGCCTCGTTCTGGATGGAGAACACGAGAATCGGCAGGTTAGGGAAACGCGTCCGTAGTTCGCGAATGAGATCCACCGACATCGAACCTCGCAGAAACAAATCCAGCAGTAGCAACGAGGGGACGGATCTTTGGATTTTACCCAGGGTTTCCTTGGCATCCCCCGCCTCCCAACAAATCTCGAGGTCGTCCGTGTCCTCGAGGAGCTGATTGATTCCGCTCCGTACGATAGGGTGATCGTCGACGATCGCGATTTTCGACTTGGTCCGGATTTTTTTTTTCTGGATTTGAGGATTTCATTTTCATCCTTAGGCCGGAAACACGCAGGTAATGGAGGTTCCGCCATCCTGTTTCGGCTGAACTGACATCGTACCCCCAAGAGCATGAGCCCGATAAGCCATGATTTGAAGGCCCAACCCTCTTGCGGGTCGAAAAGGCTGAGGAATTCCGCAACCGTCATCGGCGACTTCCAAATGCCAGAGCCCTTCTTCGGGGCCTCGAAAGGAGACATGGATATTTCGAGCTCTTCCGTGTCGAACGCTGTTGGTGACGGCTTCCTGTACGATGCGAAATAAATGCATGGCCCTTTCGCCTTCAAGGCCCGAGAGACGCGGAGGTAATTCACACGTCAATCCGACCTGAAACCGTGAAGCCATTTTTTCAGCCAACTCATTCAACATGGCCAATACCCCCCCTTGCTCTACGACCGATGGGAAAAGCGATTGGGAGATCCTGCGCGTTTTCGCGATCGCATCGTTGATTTCTTGCGTGATCTCGCCAGCAATCGCGGACTCAGGGACTGCGCGTTTTTTTAGCTTTCGTTCCAGAAGCATGCCTTTCAACGCGATACCGAGCAGGCACTGGGACATATCATCGTGGAGATCCCGTCCGATTCGAGATTTTTCTCGGTCGCAAATTTCAAGGACCTCCTTCTCAAGTCGGGCCTGCCGCTCTTTCAATTCCTGCTCCTGTCGTTTTTGTTCGGTGATATCCATCACGGAACCTACATATCCCAGGAACTTGCCTTTGGGATCGAAGCGGGGCACGCTGATGTCCAGCACCCATATATAATCGTCCCTTCCCTTTCCCTTACTTCGGTATTCCTGCCTGAAATTCTGGCATTGCGAGGCGGCGAATTCGTGATTACGCCGAATGCGCTCCCGATCGTCGGGATGGATGGTCTCCAGCCAGTTTAAGCCCTGGATCATTTCGAAGGTGAATCCGAAATAATCCAGCAGGGCTTGATTGCCGTAGACGCATTGGTGTCGTTCGTTCGTCATCCAAATCATGATTTGTGGGGCGACGAGCCAGGCGCTCAAGCCCGGATCTAAAAAGCTGAGGGGTGGTTCCAACTCGCGTTCAGGCAAGTTCATCTCCTTCCAGTAACAAGCGTCGATAGGATCGTCAATGCTCCGCTATGCTCCTAGCGCCAGCCATGCGCCACAAAACGATTTTAGATTGTCTCAAGCAAAAGGAAAAAGATAAAACGATATCCCCGCAAACCCCGGAAGCTCCGAAAGCGAATCGCTCTCTTTGATTCGGCGCGTTCCCGGGGGAATGGAGCATCGGCAATTGCCCGTAAGCTCCGCCTCGAGCCGCAGGGCTTCATCATCTAATTCCAAGGCATGTGGATGGAGTTTATCTTCGGTGATATAGGAGGTATCTTCATCGCCTTCGGCAATTTTTTTCCGATAATACTCCCCGCTCTGGTACCAACTGAGAAAACCGCTAGCGCTTCGAATTTTCTGCAATAGTTCGAGTTGCTGCGCCGGGGTTTGCTCTTTGATAAACGCCGAATTTCGAAATAGGTCTCGTACCTGCATAGTCAGGTAGGTTTGGCCATCCTTCTCGAACTCGACTTCAAAAAATTTTCCGCCAATGAGTAGATATTTTTGTTCGTCGGCCTGACGTCGATCGACGCGCTGCCAGACCTGAATCGTCTTACCATCGGCTAGCGTCTGAGTCCTGGTGATGAAACGATCATTTCCCACGTCGCG
>JAIOPF010000324.1 GCA_021414045.1 Deltaproteobacteria bacterium
GGCGACGGGCTCTTCGCTCGCGGCCTCGATACTCGACCAACTCGCCTTCGCCTCGGAATCCTCCGCTCCTGGTCCGATTCACGCGGCCCTGCAAAGCGGAGATGCCTCCGATCTCTCGCGCGCGGTGGGGCGCTTGAGCGCTTCGCAACGCCGTCGCCTGGAATCCGCGATTCCCGCGGCCTCGCTCGAGGAGTTCTTGGAGATTTCCCGGGAAAGCGATCCTCAACTTTTCGCCGAATCCCTCTATCAATGGGCGCAGCGCGAGGAGTCCGCCAACCGCCTGGCTTCCGCGGGACTCATTTACCAAGTTTTGTCCCAGAATCATTCCTCGGGCGCCCCGATTTTTCCCGGGTTGGACACGGCGCTGCGGCAACGCGCCGGGGCCCGTCTCGACGCCATTCAGGGACGCGGCGCTTTGGGTGCTCGCGTCGAATTCTTAGGGCGACGATTGGCGCAAGAGGCCTCCGATCCGGTGATGCTCGCAGGGATGGCGGCGGGTAGCTTCGTCTTCTCGACCGCGCGAACGGCTTTCCTTTCCCGTATGCTCGCGTCGCCGACTCGCAGCGTGATCGGCGCCCGCGCCTTGGCTTCCACCGGCGCCTTTCTTCTGGAGGTGCCCGCTTTTTGGGGTACGACCAAGGGTTTGCACGAAGCCATCCATCCAGGTCAGCAGGCCTGGGATATGCGCACGAATCTGCGAGAGTTGGCGGGACTAGGCTTGACCTTGGGAGCGATGAAACTGACGGGCGCCTTGAGCTCGGGCCTTTCCCGACGCTTGGCGCCCGTGAATCCCGCCGAATGGAGTTCGGGACAGCGTTTCGTTCAGGGCTTGATGCATCAAGGTGGAACTTTGGGCGGGATTCTTTTCGGCCATCGCCTCGAGGAGGCGGCGGGACTTCGCGCCCATGTCGACGGTGGAACCACCCTCGTCGATTCCGTCGCGATGCTCTTGCAATTCCACGTCGGCGGCAGGCTTTCCCAGCAGGTGATGGGAAGTCGCTTTCAGGCCTACACCCAGGATTTGGAACTGCGCGGACGGTTTTTGGAGCAACAGGCCCTGTCGGAACAAAACGGCCGCTTGCGGGACGGCTTGAACGGGATTTTCGGAAACGGTGGCACGGGCGGAGGACTCGTTCCAGCCTTGGCCACGGCGGGTGACGCGAGAAGTCGGCCTAATGGCGATGGGTTAGCGGAGGCTCGGGCTCAAATCCTGATGATGGCGATGGATCCTGAAGGCCCGAATCGTGGGGAGGGCGCATCTTCCGCTTTGGTTTCTCCTATTTCCACCGGAACGCGCCGCGCCGTCCAAGAGCCGGAGTCGCGGTTGCCCGAACGCCAGGGTGCCAGCCTCGATTCCTTGGGCCAAGTCGTCGATCGCTTCGAACCCGAGATTCCGCCGCAGCGTCTCTTGCGGCTCGTTCCCGAGACGGTCCTCGACCAGATTCTCGAACAAGTGAGATTTAACCGCGCCGACCTCGGCAAGATCAACGACCAACATTTCGGCCGCGGTCTGGGGCTCGCGCTTCAAGCCCGCATGCGGGAAGTCGAGGAGGGGCTATCCGCCTTGCCGCTTCAGGAACGCTTCGAAAATATGCCGGAACCCCTGCGGCAAGCCATCCGGTCCGCGGATGAGATGGTCGGGATGGTCGAATACCTGCAGCGTTCCAATCAGCGCAGAATCCTCAATACGCTTTGGGAATCGGTGGACCCGGAAATTTTCGACTCTTACGACGCCTTCAAGCGCGTTTTGGTCGACGCCTTGGGACCGCATTTTTCCGCACCCGCGGGAGCGATCGCCAGAGGTTCCGAGGTCATTCAGCCCAATGAGGCCGTCTTGTCCATCGGTTCGGGCGACATGATGGGGCTGTTGGCGCTCTATCGCCACAATATTCGTCCCGGAGGCCACTCCTGGAGGACTCGACTCTTCGTCAACGCCCGGCAGGCCCAAGTCGCCGACGAGATCAACGGGAAAGGTACTTACGAGGGGAATACCAATCTACGCGGGATACGACTGAATTACGCCCATGATCCGCGAATTCTCGCCGTTGGACCCCAGGGTTATCAGGGCATGACGCGCGAGTTGCTGCAGCGAACCGTGCGTCTGCAATTACTCAACGTTCCCAGCGACAAACTACATGAGGTCTTGACCGCCGATTACATTCGGAGCCTGCCCGAGAACGCGATCCTGCTCGAGGTGATCGGCGGATTCATTGGTCCGGAGAAGCGGGGACCTTACCAAGCGGCGCGCGGTGAGCGTAGCACCATCCTGCCTTACCAGTTCATCAACCAAGCCTTGCAAACGCATGGTCGTGGGGATGTGCGGGTCGTCAGCGGCGGAGGTTATATCCCTGGAAAATTTCTCTGGCGCGGAGAACCGGTCGAGATGGTCTTCGCGGGTCCGGAAGAGGACATGCATTCGGCGCCCGAGGCCGAGTTGGTCACCCATGCCTTCGCTGGGCGTTCCCGCGACACCGGTTTTTTGCGCGCGGATTTCACGCATTACCAGCATTCCACCGAATTGGGGAAGGCGATCAAGAACGTCACGACGCTCATCGCGGGTGACATGGCGGTGGGGATGGCTTTGCGCATGCAGGACGGCGCCATCGACGCGGGGACGGCCCGCGGGCGTTTCGAGGCGGAGATCCGCGAGCCCTTGTTCGCCCTGATGCAGGGGGTCCTCGTGCACAACGAGGTCGGTATCAATCCCATTCGAGCCCAGTATCGCCAGGAGGTCCGTAACGATTTTTGGCGCTGCTCCGAAATCAGTATGGAAGAGGTATTTAATGTGGTGCAGCTGGCTCGCGGCGTCGATATCAACAATCCCGAAGTCATGCGGCGTTTTCTGTCGGATCATGTCGTCAACAATGCTCGCATCGCCACGACGCGCAATCCGAAGCGCGGAATAGCCCAGGGCATCGTCGAATTGTGGCGAGGCATGGGATCTCCGTACCGCACCGACGAGTTGCTTCCACGAAAACCGGACGGATCGCCGGCGATGACCCAGGAAGGGGTCAATAGCCTGCCGCCCTTGATGGAGTATTATAATTTCGAGAATCATCCCATCGAGAACCGCCGCCTGCCACAGATGCTCTACGACGCCTTCACCCGGTTCAATCCCAATACACCGCTGAGGATGCCTCCCGAGGTCCCGGAGTATATCCTGCGAGGTTTGCGGAGCCAATACCCCCAGATTCGGGAAGTCTACTTGCGGCGCGCCTTGGAAGGGAAGAGCGGCCACAACTTCACCTTGTTGAACAACGAATTGCGACGCCTGGACCGATACCAATCCTTGAACCCGGAGGACCACGCCGACTTGATCACGAGACAAGTGGAAGTCGTCCAAGGGCTGAAGTCGGCGATGTTGGCCGGATCTCCGGGGGTGCTGCGACGAAGCCCGATTATCCGACCTCCTTACGGCAACATGTTCATTATCGAGATGCAGGAGCCGGACGGACGCTCGGAGAGCTACCGGGCCTATATCCGGGTCGACGGCCAAGGAGTCATGAATCGCCTGACCCAGATGGGGATGTTCTTGCGTAGTTTTCGCGAGGGGTCTCGCGTGAACATCGACGTCGTCACCACGGGCCTCGATCCGCGTAAGAATGCCGGCGAACGCGGCGAAATCGAATATACGATCCAAAGAATTCTCACGGCTTTTCGCCAGACACGACCCGCCGACGAGATTGAATTGACGGTTAACCAAAGGAGGATGTCCCCCGATCCGTATTTGCGAGATCCCGTGAGTGCCTCCTACTTCAAGTCCTTGGCTCCGCTCGTGGAACGCCTGCGGGGGAATTCGGGAACTGGGCCCGTCAGCGCGAATAAGGTGCGCAACCTGGGCGCCGATCATGCGCAGGTCTTGGACGAATTCCTGCAAAAATCCCCGGGCTGGCCGATGATTTTGGGATATTTCGGCGGACCGCTGAATAGCGCCATCAAATCGGCGCTGACCAGGCCCGAGCGGGGCACTTTCGTCGGGGTCTATGACAACGGCCGCATGGTGGATGCCTTCAGCGTGTTTCGCGCCTACGATAATACTCCCAGGGTACTCAGCCATCATCTGTTGAGCCGTCTCGTTTCCGAATTTAAGGACAAGCCTGACTACCAGGATTTGGCGAGTCCGGATTACTTCGACGGATTGCCCTTGGATCATTTTTTTGAGGATTTCGAGAGTTACTCCAACCGCATCGGACGAGGCCCGCTGGAATATCGACTCATTCCGCTGCGATCCCTGCCCATTGAGGAGGCCTTGGCGGGGCAGGTAGATGGCATCAATCCGGCCCTCTTGAGGCTGTTCCTGGAGCAGGTGGAAAGCAATCCAGAGCGACAGCAAATGATCCGGGAGCTGGAGCCATTCTACGAACGTCCCATGGCCGAAGTACGAGAAAGGGTTCGCGAGGTGATTGCTCGTTACCTCGATCCTTTTTATCAGGAACATCGCGACGGACTTGGCGCCGTTCCGATTTTCAAGTTCTTCGAGACCCACGGTCCCGACGCGATTTCCCACCTGACCACCAACGGCGAAGAGCCGCATATCCCTTGAATTAGCGGATGATCACTGATGGTGGCGGATTTTCTCCGCGTGTTGGGTGCGGAAGATTTCTTCCGCGCGGTGCCCGAGGTCTTTGTTCGGAGCATGGACGAGGACGAGCACGTCCCCGTGCCGTATGCCTTCATCGATGACCTTGGCTTCCTCCTCGGTGAAGCCCGCTCCCAATAGGCCTCCGATCATGCCTCCGGCGGCGGCGATGAGGGCGATGAGGGGCCCCGTTGCCAAGAGACTGGCGCCTCCTGATATCATGGCCGCGATGGCCGTGAGGGCGCCGAGGACCGCACCGGCGAGTCCGCCCGATTTGCCGGCATGGACGGCTTCTTGGTGAAGGTAATCACCCAGCACCGTCTCGACCAAATCTTCCTTTTGATAGGCCTCCTCGCTGAGGATTAGGCTGATGTCGTCCTTTTCCAGGGACATGGGAGCTAACGCGTTGATGGCGGCTTGCGCGGCGGCGGGGGTCTTGAACAGTGCGCTGACCGTCGTTTCGTGGGGATGGTGTTTCATGAGAACCTCCCTTTCTTAGGCAATTTTAGCGCTGGCGGGGGAAAAAGGACAAGGTTATACCAACGCAAAGACTGGCTTGGCCAGTTTGCGCAGAAAATTCGTGGAATTTGCGGAGTAAGGTTACCCATGGCGACTAAGCCCACTCTCTACATCGTCGACGGTTCTTCCTATATTTTCCGCGCCTATTACGCGATTCGCCAATTGAGCAATTCGAAGGGCCTACCGACCAACGCGGTCTATGGTTTCACCCAGATGCTGCTTCGCCTGCTCAAGGAAGAGAAGCCCGAGTATTTGGTCATGGTGTTCGATTCGAAGGAACCCAGCTTTCGCAAGAAAGAATACGACGCCTACAAGGCCAACCGCGAGGTTCCGCCGGACGATTTGATCCCGCAATTCGACTACATCCGCAAGGTCGTCGATGCCCTGAACATCCCCCGGCTCGAGATGCCGGGCTTCGAGGCCGACGACATCATCGCGACTATTGCAAAGCGCCTGGTTCCCGAGGCTAGCCCAGTCGTCATCGTCACCGGAGACAAAGACCTCATGCAACTCGTCAACGATCACGTGCAGCTGCTCGACGAGATGAAGGGCAAGCGCATCGACATCGCGGGCGTGAAGGAAAAATTCGGCGTGGCTCCAGAGCAGGTCGTCGAAGTCTTGGGCCTGATGGGCGACAGCAGCGACAATATTCCCGGCGTTCCCGGAGTCGGCCCCAAGACGGCAAGCCAGTGGATCCAGGTTTACGGTTCCATCGAGGGTCTCTACGAAAATCTAAGCGAGGTGAAAGGAAAGAAGGCGGAGGATCTCAAAACCTACCGCGAGCAGGCCTTTCTCTCCAAGCGCCTGGCAACCTTGCACGAGAACGTTCCCATGAAGTTCGCCTACGAGGATTTCCTTCGCCAAGAGCCCAAGGCGGACCTTTGCCGCGAGTTGTTTTCGGAACTCGAGTTTCACGCATTGCTCAAGGAGTTCGGTGGCGAGAGCAAGCGGCTTTCCTCCGAAGGATATCGACTGGTGCATACCGAAGGGGAATTTGGAGATTTCCTGAAGCGACTCGCCTCCGCTTCGGGTTTCGCCTTTGATACGGAAACGACTTCCTTGGACGCCTTGAAGGCCAAACTGGTGGGTTTATCCTTCGGATTGGGTGGAGGCGAGGCCTATTACCTCGCCGTCGGCCACGCGAACGCCGAAAGGCAGCTGGACCTAGAAAAGACCTTGTCCGCGTTGAAGCCTCTGCTCGAGGACGAGAAGATCGCCAAATACGCCCAGAATTTCAAGTACGACGCCCACGTCCTGCAAAACTATGGGATACGCGTCGCGGGCCTCGTTTGCGACACCATGTTGGCGTCTTACCTCCTGGATCCCGCAGCCAGCCACAAGCTCGACAACCTCGCGAGCCGGCACCTCGAGCATAAAATGATTTCTTTCGAGGAAGTCGCCGGCAAGAACGGGGATTTTGCTCAAGTGGCGCTGGAGACCGCTTCAGCCTACAGTTGCGAGGACGCGGACGTGACCTGGCAGTTGGCTGAATTATTCCAAGGAAAGCTGAGGGAAGAGGGCTTTTGGAAGCTTTTCCATGAAGTCGAGATCCCGCTGGCCATGGTGCTGGGCGCGATGGAGCGGCGCGGAATCAAGGTCGACCGCCCCTTTTTGTTGGGCCTCCAGGAAGAGTTCGGGACGCGAATCCAGAGCCAAGAAGCCAAGATCCACGAGCTGGCCGGCGAGGCTTTCAATATCCAGTCGCCGAAACAGCTCGGGACCATTCTTTTCGAGAAGTTGAAGCTGCCGGTGCAACGCAAGACCAAGACCGGTTTTTCCACCGACGTCGACGTGCTGACCGAACTGGCCAAGTTGCACGACTTACCGAGGGAGATTCTCGAATACCGCAGTCTAACCAAACTGAAGTCGACCTACGTCGACGCCTTGCTCGCCATTCTGGATCCGGAGACTCACCGCGTGCACACGAGTTTCAACCAGACCATCGCCGAGACGGGAAGGCTCTCGAGCAGCGATCCCAATCTGCAGAATATTCCGATCCGTTCGGAAGACGGCGCCAAAATTCGCAAGGCCTTCATCGCCGATGCGGGGTTTGTCTTGATGAGCGCGGATTATTCGCAGATCGAGCTTCGCGTCCTCGCCGAACTTTCCGGAGATTCGACCTTGCGTCGGGCTTTCGAGGAGGATTTGGACATCCACCGCATGACCGCGGCGAGCATCTTTCAGGTGCACGAAGGTTTGGTGACGCCGCAGATGCGCGGCGCGGGCAAAACGGTCAATTTCGCCGTGGTCTATGGGCAGACGCCTTTCGGCCTTTCCGGACAACTGGGAGTGACGCAGGCCCAGGCGAAGAAATACATCGACCAATATTTCGAGAAATACGCAGGAGTGCGGGACTATCGGGAGAAAATTCTCGGCGAGGCCCGGGAAAAAAAGGAAGTGAGAACCCTTTTGGGGCGGCGTCGCTTCGTTCCGGACATCGATGGTAAGAACACCATGGCCCGACAACTAGCGGAGCGCATCGCCTTTAATACCGTGATCCAGGGGACGGCCGCCGACATCATCAAGAAAGCCATGGTCGAGATTCACCGCGAAATGTCCGAACGCCGCATGGCGTCGCATTTGTTGCTTCAGGTGCACGATGAGTTGGTTTTCGAGGTCGAGCTTTCCGAGCGGGAGGCGATGCAAGAACTCATCCGCCGGCGCATGGAGGGAGCGGTTCCTTTTCAGGTGGCCCTCAAGGTCGAGATCGGCACCGGCCACAGCTGGGGCGAGGCGCATTAGGCCTTCAGCCAAATCCAAAAACATAGAACGAGCAGGGAACTGACGGTCACGGGAATGCCGTAACGCGCGAAATGGCGGAAGCGGATTTCCACGCCGTAGTGAGAGGCCTGCTCGACCACGATGAGATTGGCGATGCTTCCGATGACGATGAGGTTGCCGGCGAAGCTGTTGGAGAGAGCCAATACATAGGCGATGGTGGAGTTTTCCAGCGGAAGAGTCTTCGCCAACAGGATGACGGTGGCGGCGTTGCTCATCAGGTTGCTCAAAAGCGCCGTAACTAGTCCGAGGATGTAGGGGTTTTCCAGGGGGATTCCCCAAGTTTCCAAGGTGTGCAGGGCGTGGACGGGAAAACCCGTGGCTTGCAGGCCGCCAACGACGATGAAGAGGCCGGTGAAGAGGGTCAAGATCGAGTAGTCCACCCTAGCCAATAAGTCCGTGCTGGAGATGCTGCGGCTGAGCAAGAGCAACCCCGCCGCGCTGATCATGACGAGTGGCCGAGGCAGGGGAGAGAAGAAGAGGACAATGACGAGGCCGAACAGGACCAAGCCTTTCGCGGTCTCGGCTTTGTCCAAGAGTGGAAACGCGACCGTCGGTTCGCGGTAGGGGATCGGATCCTCCAACTCTTTTTTTCCCAAGACCAAGGTCAGTCCATAGGCCGCCGCCAATGCCAATAGCACCGGAGGAAGGCACCAAATCAAATAAGTGGGGAAGTGCAGTTCCGCGATCGAGGCGATCATGATGTTTTGCGGATTGCCGATGGGAGTGGCGGCGGCTCCGATATTGGAAGCCATCGCCAGGCCCATCAAGAAGGGGATGGGATTGCGGCCTTTTTTCATGACCGACAAGGCGACCACCGGCGTGAAGGCCAGGCAGACGACGTCGTTGATGAGAAAGGCTGAGAGCAGACCGGAAACCGACATCAGCAAAAATAAAAAGAATTTCGGCCTATCCATGGCCGCGGAAATTTTTTGCGCGACCCAGGTATAAAATCCCGCCAACCAAAGTTGGCCCGAAAGAATCATCAGTCCGTAGAGCGTGATCAAAGTAGGGAAATTGACCGACCGCAGGGCTTCCTGGGGGCCCAGGCCGCCCAAGGTGACCATGAGGATGGCCCCCAACAGGGCAATGCCGGTGCGATTGATCTTGAAGGAAAAAAGGTGTCCGACCGCCAGGGTAAGATAGCTGGCGGCGAAGATCAGCAGGGTGACGTTTTGGGAATGAAACATCCGGCGCCTTTCTCAGGGCTTGGACGGACATTTTCCGTTGAAGAGGGCCTCGTTTTCGCAGACTTGGCCGTCCGGCAGCGCGCATGGGGCGCCGGGATCCGCCGTGGTCTTGCCGCCTTGGATGGCGCAGTAAATTTGGGCGGGGCTGGTGTATCCGGTGATCTTGATTCCTCCCGGCGGGCATGTTCCTCGGAGCAGGGCCCATTCCTCGCATTGGCGATTGTCCTCGAAGGTGCAGACGCCATATTCACCGCCGTCGCCGCGTTTTTGGATGGAGAGTTTCCCTCCAGCCTTGCCGCAGTGCCCTGAGGCTGGATTGGCCAAGCCAATATTCGAGGTCGCCGGAGTCGGTTTGCCGGCGGCGTCCGAGGCCAAGACCGGCCTCGACGGCGACATCTATGCCGTGCAGGGCTATGACGCGGCGGCGCTGTTCGATATCGGCCTCACGGCGGTGGGTGGCGATGCCAAGGCGCAGGACAAGATGATCGCGGCGATGGGCGCGGCGAAGATCGACTCTCCGCGCGGGCCTTTGTCTTTCAACAAGGCGCACAACCCGATCCAGAACATCTATCTGCGGGAAGTGCGCAACGGCCGCAACGAGATGGTGTCAATCGCGCAAGCCAACGTCGACGATCCGGCACGCGGCTGCAAGATGGCGTGAGACGATCTTCGAGACGGGTC
>JAIOPF010000381.1 GCA_021414045.1 Deltaproteobacteria bacterium
CCGACGAAAGAGGGGTTCCCGGCGCCGTCGAAATTTCCTATCCATACGACGAGAACGTAGCGCCCGAAAATTCCCGCCGTCCAGGCATCATGAAAACCCCAGGAGGTCCCCGTCTTCCAAGCGATGGGAGGCGCGGAGACCAATCCCGTGTCGGGGCGCGGATTGCTCTCCAGCATTTGGGTCGTGATGAAGGCGGCTTCCTCGGAAAGTAGGCGCGGGGCGCTCCCCTCCTTCGCTTCGGCGCCTTCGCGCAAATAAACGATGGGCAACTCGGCCCCGCGATTGGCGAGCATCAAATAGAGTCGGGCCAACTCCTCCATCGTGACCTCTCCGCCGCCCAAGACCAGGGCCAAACCGTAGTGGGCTTCCGAGGCCAGTCTCGAAATCCCGGCTTTCTGCAAAAATTCGTAAAGATTCGGATGGGAGAGTTTCGCCGCCACGCTGACGGCGGGAATATTGCGGCTGCGGATCAGCGCGTCCTGGGCCGTGATAGGCCCGACGAAGCGGCCGTCGAAGTTTTCCGGAGAAAAGGGCCCGAAGGCCGTCGGAGCGTCCTTCAAGACGGTTCTAGGATGTAGCAAGCCTTGATCAAAGGCCAATCCATAAACGAAAGGCTTGAGCGTGGAACCCGGAGAGCGCTTGGCCTCCACACCGTTGACTTGTCCATGGATCTTCGCTTCGAAATAATCGGCGGATCCCACCAGGGCCTCGACCTCCCCCGTCGTTCGGTCGAGCAAAAGGGCGCTGGCATTCTGGATGCCATCCTCCTTGCGGTGACCGAGAAACTGCCCGATCACGCGCTCGAGGGTTGTTTGCAGATGGAGATCGACGCTGCTAAACAACTCGTCCGGCTTGAAGCCCGCGCTTCGCCTCGATTCGCGCAGCAGTTTGTCGGTCAAATGCGGCGCTCGAAACGGCAGATCCGCGCCGCTGAAGAAAAGGGGCGGAAATTCAAGATCCGCGGCATAACGGGCGGCGTCCGGATGGCGCTCGACCCAACGCTCGAACAAACGCCGCCGCGCCGCCACCAGTTCTTCCGTCCCGCCTTTCGTCAGGCCCCTCCGATTGGGATTTTGCGGAATGACGGCGAGCAAGAGCGCCTCCGGAAGCGTCAGTCGCTGGGTCGACTTATGAAAGTAGATCAGGCTCGCGGTGGCGGCCCCTTCAACGTTGCCGCCGTAAGGCACGAGATTCAGGTAGGCTTCTAGGATCTCGCGCTTCGAGTAGCGCAACTCCAAGAGCAGAGCCGCGAGGATCTGCTTCACCTTGCCGCCGACCGTCCGGCTGGAAATTCCTTCCAGGCGACGCGCCAACTGCATGGTCAGCGTGGAACCTCCCTGTCGGTTGTCTTGGGCGTAGGTGGCGAAAGCCGAGCGGGCCAGGGCCAAGGGGTTGAAGCCGGGGTGCCAATAGAAATAGCGGTCTTCATAGAGTTGCACCGCCTCCACCAATCGCGAATCCATCTCCGACAGCGGCACCCAGAGCCGGTATTGGTCGTCCTTCGCGAGGGTAAGACGCAGCAATTCTCCGTTGCGGTCATAGATAGCCGTCGAGACGGGCTTGGCATCCCGCAAGGCGGCATGCGGGATCCAGCGCAAGGCCGCCAACCCGGCGAGCAGCAGGCAAAAGACAGGGAGGATGCGATGTCGAATGCGACGCGCCATGGCTCTTAAGGAGCGGTGGCTGCAGGAGTCACGGTGAGCGTTTGTCCGCCGATCGAGCGCGCCTGCACCCCTCGCTCATACATCGATTCCGCGTAGGCGGGAGGCACTAAGAAACGGCCCGCGTTGGTTGCCTTGATCTTGTAGCTCACCTCGCCCATATCCTGCGGAATGGTCCCGTAGAAAATCACCCGATCTTCCCTGGCTTCGGCGAATTGTATCCCGCCATTGGCGTGAGCGCCAGACAAGCCGCCCAGCTCGCTGCTCCCTTGGTCCGCGCTGCCAAGATTCATCACCGGCTCGAAGCCTCCGGGCAAGAGATCGATCAAAGCCCCGTCGGAAATGGCCTTGCGGTCCACCGTGCGGTAACGAATCCGCACCGTGATTTCATCGCCTGTGGACAGGGAAGCGACGGGCTTTCCGGCGGCGTCGAGGTACTCCCGCTGAATTTCCATGCCCTGCCGCAATTCGGTGGTCGGCGGTTTGCGGTCGAAACCGGATTCGCTCACCGCGTAATAGGCGGTCAACCCGCTCGAATTGCTCATCCTCAGCTGCTTGGCTTCCGGCGAGAAAGGCACGCGAGGAATGGCATTCGCGGGAAGCGTGAGGGCCTTTTCAGCGCCCTTCGCATCCAACTCCGCGATTCCGAGCTTGCCCTGGCCCGCGGCGGCGACCTGATTCGCATAGGCGTCGAAGGCGAGAATCAAATAGGAGGCGGACAAGGTATTGAATCGGCCGTCCGCGATGGGCTTGACCAAGCCGGCCATCGCCGTCGCCGGCAAGGCCTTGACCTTTTCCGGAAAGTGGCGCGCCATCAAAGAAAACACCTGCGAATCGCGGATCAGCGGATCGTAGTAATGGCTGTAGTCGAAGGCCGCCGCGCCTTGCGGAGCCCACTTTCCGAAGCCTTCCTCGAACAGTTGATTCGCCGCCTCTTGTTGCTTGAGCAGTTGGTACGACGAGGCGAGATAGATTCCCGCGAGGTCTCCCTTCCACTCTTTGGGATAGCGGCTTTCCAGCGTCTCGCGCAGGCTGGTCAAGATCGGAGTCGTCACCACCGCGTGTCTCGTCAGGAGATAGGCGGCATAGGCGCGATCCCGGAGTTCCCAGAGTTCTTGGGCCGGAGTCGCGACATACTTCTGAAGATAATCGAATCCGCTCTGGAGCATGTCCGGAGGCACGGTTTCGCCGCGCTCCTGGGCTTCCAGCATCATCTGCACCGCATAGACCGACGCGAATTCGTCGGGCTGCACGGAGGCCACCCAAGTCCCGAAACCGCCGTCGGCATTCTGCCTAGTCCGAAGGATATCGAAGGTTTCCTCCAAGGAGCGCGGTCCCGGGGTATTGCCTTTGCCGAATTCCGGACGGTGGTTCAAGACGATCACCGACATCGCCTGGCTGACCAGCTGCTCGGTGCAGAGATGCTCGTAATCGGCGAGGTACCGCGAAAGGCCCGAGGCCAAGACCAGCGGCAAGAGCGAAACTCCGGCCTCCAATTGACGGTACTCCGGATACAAGTCGCGCAGCACCGGCACGTCGATGCGGTCGGAGAAGCTTCCCATCTGCAGCTGCGTGTAACGCGGCGTCGCGGGGCGCACCGAGACATCGACGGAGAATTCCGCGGATTTTTTATCCAAGGCCGCGACGAAATTCAAAGTCGCCGAACCGAGCTTGGCCTTCTCCCCTTCCGCGACCTTGACTCGAAAGACCGCGACGCCCTCGCGTCCTTCGTCGACTTTGAGGGTCTGCGCCGGATTTCCCACAACCTCCAAGGAAGGAGGCGTTTTTAAGGTAAGCGAAATCGGAGCCTCTTTGCCGGATCCCTCGACGTTGTTGGAGATGCCGACGCTGACTTCGAACTCATCCCCCGGCGTGACGGTCGTCGGCGCATTGGGCGAAATCACCAAGTCGCCGCGCACCACCGATTGGGTCTGCGCCGTTCCGATGCGGGTCTCATTAACGGCCACCGCCATCACCCGGATGCTCCCATTGAAATAGCCGGGAACCGGATAAGTAAAATCCCGGGTACCGTTGACGTCGACGATACCCGACCAATAAACCACCGGCTCGTCACGCTTGCGTTTGAAGGGATTGAGGTATTTCTCCATTCCTTCCTCGCCGTCGCCGCCCGCCGCGCTGGCCAGCATGAATGTCTTGAACTCGGGCAGGATCATGTCGAGAATTTGCGAAGTGCGGA
>JAIOPF010000373.1 GCA_021414045.1 Deltaproteobacteria bacterium
CGCATCGAGTCAAACAAGAACGTTTCCAAGCTTCGTAAAACTCATTAGAATTCAAGCAAAGCTTCAAGGTTGGTCTTTCCATGAAGGGGGTTCGTTATGCGTCAATTTCTGATTCTTGCTTTCTTGTGTTTGTTCGCCGCGCCCGCCGGCGCGAAAACATTCGAGGGCGTCACGATGCCCGACAGCGTGCAGGTCAACGGAAAATCCCTCGTGCTCAACGGAATGGGTCTTCGAAAAAAATTCGTCGTGAAGGTCTACGTGGCGGGTTTCTATCTGCCCGCTAAGGAAACCGATGCCGCCAAGATCCTCGGCGCCGACACCGAACGCGAGATGAATCTGCAGTTCGTCTACGAGGTGGAGAAGGAAAAAATGTGCAAGGCGTGGAACGACGGCCTGAAAAACAATTCGCCCGACAAGGCCGACGCATTGAAGGGACAATTCGAAAAGCTCTGCTCCTACATGGCCGTCATGGGAGAAGGCGATAAATTGACCTTCACCTATGTTCCCGGCCAGGGAACGACCGTGTCGGTGAACGGCACGGCGAAAGGAACGATTCCGGGGAAAGAATTCGCCGATGCGATGTTCTCTTGTTGGATTGGGCCTAATCCTCCGGGCGCGGATTTGAAACAAGGTCTTCTGGGTGGCTGAACCTCACAAACCTGAAGGGGGGTTTTCATGAACCGCAACAGACGCTTAAGCAATGGACTTAAGCTTTTTCTGATCATCATCTTCGCCGGATCCGCGATTTCCGCCTGCGGAAACGGCGGCAATGGAAACGTGCTTTATTATGTGTCGTTGGGCGACTCGCTTTCCCAAGGCGTCCAACAAGATCCCACGACCGGTGAATCGGTGGAAACGGACGAGGGCTATGCCGACCAGCTTTACGCGGCGCTATTGCCCCAATACCCGAATCTCCAACTGGTGAAGCTGGGTTGTCCGGGAGAGACCACGACGTCCATGGTCAACGGAGGGACCTGCGACACTTATACCACCGGTGCCCAGCTCAGCGATGCGGCGCAGTTTCTCGTGGATAACCAAGAGAATATCCTGCTCGTGACCATCGACATCGGGTCGAACGACGTCTTGCAGTCCGGATGCCTCGACATCACGGATCCGGCGCAACAGCAGGCCTGTTTCCAGCAGACCTTCGCCAGCATCGGATCCAACCTCAGCCTGATCTCGAGCACCCTATTCTCGGCGGCGGACGGAGTTTTTCCGGTCATTGGGATGACCTATTACAATCCCTTCTTGAATGCCTGGCTCCTGGGGCCTCCGGGACAGGCCATCGCCCAAGCGACCGCCGCCTTGCAGACGGTCTTCAATCAACAGGTCTTGAGCGCGGTCTATTCCCTCAACGGTTTTCCGGTGGCCGACGTGGCGACGGCTTTCAAGTCGGATGATTTCACCGACATGGTTCCGTTTCCGCCGCCTTATAATATGGTTCCAGTCAACGTGGCCTTGATTTGCCAGTTGACCTATCTCTGCCCCAATCCGGCGAGCGGATTGGAACCGAATGTCCATGCCAACGTCGCGGGTTACAAGCTGATCGCGGATACCTTCCTGGCGGTGTTCGAAGCATTGTAAGCTTTGAATCTTTTTGGCGAGCGGCCCCATTCCCAAAAGGACGGGGCCGCTTTTTATTTCCCCCGCGCGCGGCAAATTCTTTGCGGGAGTCCGGGTTACCCCGTATAATTTTACAGTGAAATCCGCCGATCAAAAACGCGTTTTGGTGGAGGTCGTGCAGAGGGTGCTGCAGGAAAAAACCCGTGATCCCGGTTCCGTCGAGGCCCTTATCTTCGACACCCTCTACGAGGAGCGGCGGCGCCTCGAGACCGAGAAAGACCGCAAGAAGGCCGCGGTGGAGTCGAAGTTCTACCGTAAATTGCAATCCCGGGCGCTGCGCGGCGGAGCGGAGCAGCAACGCGAGGTGCTGGCCGAGATCCTCCGGCATTTCGCCGAGGAAGTGTTGGGGCATTTCAGCGAGACCATTTATCGGATCGCCACCCAGATCGTTCCTTTCGGCCTCAACTTGCTGCTCAACACGCTCAGTCCCTTGCGTCTCTTGACGCATTTTCCCAACGGCGTTGGCAAGCTCGACGACCAGATTCTGCTCGAAGGGCACAAGGAGGATTTTCAAAAACTCGCGGCCTTGGGCACGACGATCTTAGTACCCACCCATTGCAGCAATCTCGATAGCCTGCTGATCGGGTACGTGTTGCATCGCCTGGGGCTTCCTCCCTTTCTCTACGGCGCCGGGCTCAATCTTTTCCATAACCGTCTCATCGGATTTTTCATGGACCATCTCGGCGCCTACAAGGTTGACCGGCGCAAGAAAGCTCCGCTGTATAAGGATGTCCTGAAGGCTTACGCCGGATTCTCGATGGAATTGGGATATCATAATCTGTTTTTTCCCGGCGGGACGCGGAGCCGTTCCGGGGAAGTCGAGCGCCGGCTGAAGCTGGGCTTGATGGGGATGGGCCTCGACGCCTACATCCATAATCTCAAGAACGGGAAGGCGAACCCCGACATCTTCATCGTGCCGTGCACGCTCAATTACCAGTTGGTCCTCGAGGCCGAGACCCTCATCGAGGATTATCTTCGGGAGGTCGGAAGGAGCCGCTACATCATCGAGGACGACGAATTCTCGCAGATCAAGCGCATCATCGAATTTTTGGAGGGGCTTTTCTCGCTCGAGTCGAGGATTCACGTCGTCTTCTCGCAACCGCTCGACGTCTTCGGCAACCCGGTCGACGGGGAGGGGAGGTCCCTGGATCGCCGCGGCCGCGAGGTCGATCGCCGCAAGTACGTGACCCAGGACGGTGAGATCCGTTTCGACCCGCAGCGCGACCAGGAGTACACCTTGGAGCTGGGCGAGAGCATCCTGCGTTCCTTCCGTCGCGACACCGTCATCGGCAGCGTTCAGGTCGTCTCCCACGTGGTGTGGGCTTGGTTGCGCTCCGGGAATCCAGGAATCGACCTCTACCGCCTGATCCGCACCGGAGGAGGGCAGGCGAGCCTGCCCTTGACCGAGGCCTATCGCCGCCTGCAGGCGGCGCTCAAATTCTTGCGTGGCATGGAGAAGCGGGACTCCTTGCGTCTCGACAAGACCCCGCAAGAATCCGATCCCGTCGCCGTGCTTTCGGAGGCCTTGGACCACTTGAAGAGTTACCACAAACATCCCGTCCTGGAGAGGAAGGGAGACCGACTGTTCCATTTCGACCGGCAACTGATTTATTATTATCAAAACCGATTGTCCTTCGTGGAGATGCCCTCATGAAGACGCGCGGCTCGAACAAGAAAACCCCGAAGAGTTCCCTGGACGCCCTGGTGGTGGGAGGCGGAAGCTTCGGCACCGCCCTCGCGGCCCTCTTGGTTAAAAATCGTCGCAAGGTGAAGCTCTGGGTGCGTCGCGAGGAGCAGGCCCAAGAGATCAACCGGCATCATACCAACAAGTCCTATTTTCCGGACCTGAAACTACCGGCTTCGCTCGAGGCCACCGTGGACCTCGCCGGCACGATGGAGGGGACTCCCGTCGTTCTCGTTGCCGTGCCCTCGAAGGGTTTTCGAGACGTCGCGAGGCAGGTGGGCGACACCCTCACCGGCGACCAAGTCTTGCTGCATTCCACCAAGGGAATCGAGCCCGGAACCTTCAAGCGCATGTCCGAAATACTCCGCGAGGAGACCTGCGCCCTGA
>JAIOPF010000374.1 GCA_021414045.1 Deltaproteobacteria bacterium
GGGCAGGCAAAACCGGGATGGCCGCCGCACTGCGTCGCGTGGCGGAGAAAAGCTCCAATGGCAAATCGGCTGGTGGTTCCAATCAGGATCTCGCCGCAGCACTCGAACGCCTGGCGGATGCGCAACTTGCCGCGGGCCATGTCAACGAATCCATCGATGCCCAGGCCGAACGTCTTAAACTTATTGATCGCGACAAAGATCCCGAAGCCTGGGTGGAATCCGCGAACAATCTTGCCCTCGCAATTCGTGCATATTTCCTCGTTGGGCAAGGATTCCTTCCCGTTTTTCAAGATGAGCCCAGGGGTCGGAAATGCTTTCTGGCCCTCCGAGATCTGGAACCAAGACTTGTTCTCTTGCACTGCTTCTCCGCTGAACCGCATCGTGTAGAGAGAGAAACATCCGTCGGACATTTGTTGGATATCGGGCAGGCTTCCCAAGGTTCCCTGGGCGAAATTTGCTTGGGAAGCGCCCACCGGGCCACCGCCCGCGGAACCATCCAGGCTTCCTCCCGTGCAAGCCGACAAAGCGAGGACTAGAGGCAACCACCACCCGGATTTTCCAGAAAAGTTTTTCATCCCAACCTCCAAAAGAAACCGCGCACCCGAGCCTTAGGGCACGTGGAAGGGAATTTTACTGGCATTGGCGACGACGCGGAGATCTCGAACATGGACGATCTCTTTGTCGTAATACAACTGCGTCAAAGCCTTTTCCGAATCAAACGCAACCCATTGCCCCACGGCCTCGGCCCCCTCGGGCATGAGGAAAAAACTCATGAAATGCCCTTCCACCGCCGGAAGGTCTCCCCACGCGACATTCTGCCCCAGTTCATCCGGCGCTCCAATCACATAATCACGGTATCGTGCTTGGGTCAAAGTGGGCCAATCGTAGAGTCCCTGAATGAGCTTCCCGAAGGTATGATAAGTCTCTTGCTCCAACCCGTCGCCCTGGACCAACGGAAGTACGCCGATATCGAGGACTCGAAGCAATCGACCCTCGCAACAAGGAGAATGGCTGAAATTCGGAAAAGTGATGGCTTTCTCCAGCTTTCCCGAGGGAAATTGATTTTGGTCAAAATTGAGCCAAAAAAGGATGCCTCCGATATCGGAGGCCTTTTCTAGCTCTTCACCGGGAAAACGAAGGTCGAAGGCGAAGTTCTGGGTAACGTCCTGGGAAGCGGATTGCGAACCCAGAGTGCCGCTGTCCATCGCGGAGCCGCCTTGAATAGAACCCGACTTGCCGGTCCCCGCCGGCACCCCATCGCCTCCGGATCCAACTTCGGAAACCCCACCCGGACCTCCTTGGGAAAAATCGGCCCCCGAACAGGCCGCAAGGGCCGCCAGCAGCGCCCAGGGAAGAATTCGCCGCACCAGCATCACTGACCACCCCCGGCTTTAATCTTGGTGCCCGACTGAGGAATGACTTGAAGCAAGGTGGATTCGGGACGGTATTGGAGAACGGACGATTTAGGCTCCTTAACGAGGATCCCCCGAGCAAAATGCCAATCCGGGCTCATCGTCATTTTCTCGAACTGCGCGTAGGCGGTGAGGTCATCCAGGTTCATCTCGATGTTGGCGATCGCGATGGGCTCTCCCTCCGGAACCAAAAGCAGGCAATAAATATGCCCTCCCTTCGCGGGAAGGGTCGGAATTTTCACCTGGTTGCCGGCTCCGATGGCGACATCGACATAAGAAACCTTCGAGTTAATATAGATTCGCTTCAGTTTTCCCTTATGAAGCTTGGCGATGTAGGTCCGGATATCGGTGAAGGCTTCCGGTAGCGGGCCCAAGTCGAACCAACGGAGGAATCGCCCTTCACAGCCCTTGGGATCGGGAGCGCAGAGCGGGTGGTCTTGGTTGAAGACGCCCTCATGCACGGTGGCGGTGGACGGGAAGTTTTCTTGCCCGTCATCCTTATTGTAAATCCAATTGAGGGTGTCCTCGTTCCCGTCGTTGAAAAGCAGCGGAAGCTCGGGGACAACCATGTCGTTATCCATGTTGTAGACGTCCGGCTGGGATCCGAGGATTCCGGAATCCGACTTCGCCACCATCATCTGGGTGCTGGTCTGCAACTCGCCCGTATCTTTGTTCGATTTCGGGTTTGCACCGCCGTCGCTGGGAAGTTCTTCACCGGGATTGGACTTTGCCTTGGCATCGTTGCTCGCGACGACCGGAGTTCCGCTGCCGGAACTCTCTCCCGACTTATTGCCTGATTCACTGGAATTCCCGGCGACCTTCTCCCCCGCTTTGGGAGCGCCAATGGAGGAACTCGAATTCGGGAGAGCGCCATTTGGAGGAAGGCTGGCGGCTATCGGCGCTGGTTTCGCGACAGCGTTAGACGCAGCGACGGCCGGAGCCGAAACCACCGGAGCCGATTTGACGGTCGCTGCGGCGGCGGGAAGCGACGCGGGGCTAGCCGCGCCGGAACTCCTGGATATCAGCGCCCCGCTGCTGGAATTTCCATTTCCAGCAAGCAACGCTGGCGAAGGCCCCAACACCGCAAGGGGAAGCTCCGGAGTGGCGAAGGACGTCGGAGCAGTGCCCAAGGATTTCGGCGGGCTGAAAGAATTTCGAGGAAAAAACGGCGGTTCGAGAACGCGATTCGATGCAGCGAAAGACTCCTCGCGCGTTTGAGTAGGAAGGTCTCTTTCTCCGGCCGAATTTCGGTTATTTATCGAAGCGCCTAAAGACAGGTTGGCATTTTCGGATGTGGATGGCTGGGCCGCACGTTCGGGCGTTTTGATCATCGACGGCGAGTTGGAAAGATCCGTCGGAGGATTTGCGACTACTCGTGGGGACTGAGCCTTGGCCACCTGCGTCAAAAACGATTTCTTGGCGGCACCTAAAGTCGACCAGACCGTAACCGTCTTTCCCTTACCCGAAGGGCCGGAAGAACAGCCGGCGTTCACCAGGCAGATGAATGCACAACTTATTGAAAATAATAGGAGTTTTTTCTTAATACCCCGCATCGAAGAACCCCATCCGCCATATCGGCCCGCAACCCAATTCTATTATCAGTCATTTGCCCTCGAAAATTGCGGATTTATCAGATTTTTCCTCAAGAAAATTGCTTCGAGATCGGAGCTGAAATCAGGCTTCGGGAGGGAGTGTTAGCTCATCAAAGGCATAGCCAAGCCGGCGAGGAAAGCCCCATCTGAGAACGCGCGGCCAGCAGATCGGACATCGGGGTCCCGCCCCTAGATCATACCCGTGGAGGGAGACTTTGACTTGAGCAGGCTTTCTTTCCCGATCCAGGTTTCCACCGCCTCGAGACGGGCTTCGAGAGAGGGAGTTTCCAACATCTGCTGGCTGACCAAGGGGTCTTCCACGAGATGCGTGGCCAAGAGATGGCAAAAGATTTCGGGATCCTCGAGCCGGTTGATCACGGAGTGATAGTCTTCCGGAAGGTCGCGATAGATCGGCAACAAGGGTAGGAAATTCTCTCGGACCCGCTGCATCCTGGGCAGGATTTTGTCTTTGGCCTGCCAATCCTCGTCCGGAAGAACCTCGACGGAAGCCTTGCGATAAAGACGGTCGCTGGGAATTTCCTCGAGCAATCTCACCCGACCCAATCCTTGAAGCATGATCTGGTAGCGACCGCCTTCCAGGCTTTCGCATTGGGTGATGACTCCGAAGCCAAAGACGGGAAAAATCCCGGGCTTCCCCTCGTAGTCCTGTTCGTAACCGGGCTTGAGCAAGGGAATGCCCATCATCCCATGTCCTTCCCGGCAGTCTTCGACCAACTGACGGTAACGCGGCTCGAACACATGCAAGGGCAAAACCATTTTTGGGAAGAAGACCGTGCGCGGGAGGGGAAAAAGCGGCAAGGCTTTCAGGGCCTCCAGCATTTGCATAGCGACCTCACATTGGATTGAATGGGAAAACCTTACCCTATTTGCCGGTACGGGACAAGCGTGGCCTTGTCGGCCTAGAATTGCTCGTCATTAGCCACCTCGGGTCACTTCAGATCGCTCAAGACCTCTTGAATATGCGTCCCTGGATCGACGCTGCGGTAGATTCGCTGGATCTTCCCCTGTGGATCGATCACGACGGTATCTCGAGAGGCGAAGAGAACTCCCTTGGCGCCATAGAGGCTGGAGATTTTCTTGTCGGAATCGACGAGTAGATAAAACGGCAGTTGGTGCTTTTCCTTGAAACTCTGATGGGATCCGGCGCTGTCATAACTCACTCCGAGGATAACGGCGTTCTTCCCCTCGAATCCCTTGAAATTGTCGCGGAAGCCCTCCGCCTCGGCGGTGCAACCCGGCGTATCGTCTTTGGGATAAAAATACAGCACCACGGTCTTGCCGCGAAAAGCCTTCAAGGAGATTGAATTGCCTTGGTCATCGACGGCCGTGAAATCCGGCGCCGTATCCCCGACCTTTAAATCGCCGCCATGGGCGCAAGCCATGGCGAGGAACGCAATTCCAAAAATCAAGGCGACGAATTTCTTCATCGAAACACCTCCCGCTTCAGACATTCTTTCCACCAAAGACGGCGAATAGACCGGACCGATAATAGCAATCGACTTCCTCGAAACCAAGTTCCCGCAACCATCCCGTTTGCAGCTCGACGGGGGCCAAGATATCGATCTTGGTCCTTTCAAGGGCTTCTCCCACTTCCTGATCGTTCAAGCCGGCGTCCCGCATGCTTTGGATCCAAAGGTTCCAATGCCGGTCCTGGAGTTCAGGCGACGCGAAACGCACGAACTCGGCATTGATAAACCAGCCTCCGGACGCCAAGTTCTCCCGAATTTTCCCGTAAAGCGCCTTTTTCGCGGCGTCTTCGAGATGATGAATGGACAAAGAAGAGACGATCAACTCGTAGGGGCCCTTCCAATCAGCCTCCGCGTAATTGGCTACTTGGTACCGGAAGTTTCCGCCCGTGGCAAAACGCTGTTTCGCCTTTTCCAGCATCTCGGCGGTGAAATCGATCAAGGTATATTGCGCATTGGGAAAACGCTCGTAAAGGAACTGCGAGAGCAAGCCGGTACCCGCGCCCAAGTCCAGGACGCGAAAGACGTCTCCAGGCGCAAAGGGCGCCATATCGACCACGGTTCGGTAAAAACCGTCGAAGCAGGGGATCAATTTACGGCGATAGCGATCGTAACGCTCGGCGATCTCGCGAAAGGTTTTTTGGACTTCATCCATGAATCAAAGGCCCCGAATGAGAATATTGGCGCTCGCGAGATTGGTGGCCAAGGGGATGTTCCGCACGTCGGCCAAGCGCAGTAGCATGAAAATATCCGGTTCGTGAGGATGAATGCCCAGGGGATCCCGGAGGAAGATAACTCCATCCAAGGCTCCCTCGACGATCATCGCCGCGATCTGGGCGTCGCCCCCTTGCGGGCCGCTCTCCACTTTTTTGACTTTCAAATCGGCCTGCTCGAGATAGCGACCGGTGGTACCCGTCGCGATCAAATCGAATTTCCGGATGAATTTGAGATTGTCTTTGACGAAACCGACCATTTCGGCTTTTTTACCGTCATGGGCGATCAGGGCGAGACGCTTCTTTTTCATTTTATTCATGGGGCATTTCACTACAATAGAGTCCATGAGGCACCAACAGGAAAATCCCAAGCGTAAGCAGGTCGTGATCCTCGGCGGAGGTTTCGGTGGGTTATATGCCGCGCAGGCCCTGAAGGCCCCCGACCTGGGCATCACGCTCGTCGACCGCCGCAATTTTCATCTCTTCCAACCGCTGCTCTATCAGGTGGCGACCGGGGGCCTGTCTCCCGGAGACATCGCGTCGCCCCTCCGCGCCGTGCTCAAGCGAAACGGCATCCGGGTGATCAGCGCCGAAGCCGTCGACATCGATCCCAAGGGCCAAAAGGTGCTCTTGAGCGATGGCGAGCTGCCCTACGATTTTTTGGTCGTCGCGACCGGATCCAGCCATCATTATTTCGGCCATCCCGAGTGGGAACCCTTGGCTCCAGGCCTCAAAACCGTGGAAGACGCATTGGAGATGCGACGCCGTATTTTCCTAGCTTTCGAGACCGCCGAGCGCGAGAGCGATCCCCAAAAACGCCGCGCCTGGCTGAACTTCGTCGTGGTCGGCGGAGGACCCACCGGCGTGGAATTGGCCGGAGCCTTGGCGGAATTGGCCTACGGGACGCTGAAGGGAGAATTCCAGAATATCGACACCCGCGAGGTGAAGATCTTTCTCCTGGAAGGCACGGATCGACTGCTGCCGCCCTATCCTCCCAAGCTCTCGGGCAAAGCCGAGGCCAAGCTTCGAAAACTGGGCGTCGAAGTCCGCACCCAAAGCTTTTTGACAAAAATCGAGCCGGGCTCCGTTTCGGTGCGTCGCGGGGAAAAGTCCGAAAAAATTCCCACTCATACGGTGTTGTGGGCGGCCGGCGTCGCCGCCTCGCCCTTGGGGAAAAAACTCGGACAACGCTGCGGCATCGCCACCGACAAAGCGGGACGCCTGCCCGTCGAAGCGGATTTGAGCCTGGCGGGCTTTCCGAACCTCTTCGTCATCGGCGACCTAGCCCTCTTCGCGCATCAAGGAGACGCTCCCTTGCCCGGGGTGGCCCCCGTCGCCATGCAGGAAGGCCGTTACGTCGCCAAGGCCATCTTGGATAGGCTCCGCATGCGCGACACGAAACCCTTCCATTACGTCAACAAGGGGAACCTCGCCGTCATTGGACGCAATGCCGCCGTCGCCGATCTCGGGTTTTTGCAAATCAACGGATTCTTCGCCTGGCTGATCTGGACCTTCGTCCACATCCGATACCTGATCGGGTTCGACAACAAGCTTCTGGTCTTGATGCAGTGGGCATGGAACTACTTCACCCGCAATCGCGGAGCCCGCCTGATCACCGGCGAACAACTGCTTCCCTTGATCGAAACTAACTTCCAGGCCAAGGATTCCCATTCCGCGAAACGTTAAGAAAGGACCTCATGAAAGCGCTCATTCCCGTCTTTATCAGCATTTTCCTGGCTGAATTGGGCGACAAGACCCAGCTCGCCACCCTGCTCTTCGCCACGGAAAAAAACTTGAGCCGCTGGCAGGTCTTCTTGGCCGCGGCCGCCGCCCTGACGCTCTCAAGCGCTCTGGCCGTCTTGGTTGGCGATCAAGTCTCCCGCTTCGTCTCGCCTAAAGCCCTTAAAATCGCGGCCGGAATTGGCTTTGTCGCCATTGGAGGCTGGACGCTCTTCAAGGCTTGATTTTTTGTTGCCAAGAACGCGGTCGGGAATGTAGACCCGCCGCACTATGAAAAAATCCCCCACTAAATCCTCCGCCACTCACCGCATCGAAAAAGATTCCCTCGGGGAAAAGCAAATCCCCAATCACGTCTATTACGGAGTGCAAACGGCCCGTGCGGTCGACAACTTTCCGATCAGCGGCTGGAAACCCAACCCCGCTTTCGTCGACGCCACCGTCCTGATCAAGAAAGCGGCGGCGGCCGTCCACGGCAAGCTGGGCCTCATCCCAAAAAAACACGTCGCGGCCATCGCCAAGGCCTGCGACGAGGTTTTAGGTGGCCAGCATCGCGAGCATTTCGTCGTCGACGTCTTTCAAGCGGGAGCCGGCACCAGCCATCACATGAACGTCAACGAGGTCCTGGCCAATCGCGCGAACGAATTCCTCGGCGGCAAGCGCGGGTCCTATTCGCCGATAAACCCCAACGACCACGTCAATATGGCCCAGTCGACCAACGACGTGATCCCGACGGCGATCCGCATCGCTGCGCTCTTGCTGAAAAACGATTTTTTGGGGTCTTTGGGCCAACTGCAAAAATCTTTCGCGAAGAAGGCCAAAGCCTGGGACAAGATCATCAAATCGGGCCGTACCCACCTGCAAGACGCGACGCCGATTCGCCTGGGACAAGAATTCGGCGGCTACGCTTCTTGCCTCGCCAGCCATCTCGAATGGGTCAAAGAGGCCTTCAAGCCGCTGCATTCCTTGGGACTCGGCGGCACCGCGGTCGGCACCGGCATCAACAGCCATCCCAAATACCGAACCATGGTCGCCCAAGAATTGGGAAAATTGATCGACGAGCCCTTAAAACCGGCCAAGGATTATTTCGAGGCGATGCAGTCGATGTCGCCCTTCGTCGGGCTCTCCAATGCCCTGCGCAACCTCACCCTCGACCTCATCCGCATCGCGAACGACTTGCGCCTCTTGGCTTCGGGTCCACGCACCGGCCTCTACGAAATCGTCTTGCCCGCGGTTCAGCCCGGCAGTTCCATCATGCCGGGCAAGGTCAACCCGGTCTTGGCCGAGATGACCGACATGGCGGGTTACTTCGTCTTGGGCTTGGACACGACCATCGCCTACTCTTCGCAGGCTGGACAGCTCGAGTTGAACGTCATGATGCCCATCATCGCCTATTGCCTCACTTGGGAACTGACCATCCTGACCAATACCATGCAGGCCCTGTCCACCAAGTGCATCGAGGGCCTCATCGCCTTCCCCGATCGCTGCCGTTATTATGCCGAGAACTCCGTCTCCATCGCGACCGTCCTGAATCCCATTCTGGGCTACGCCGCCACGGCGGAGATCGTGAAAAAGGCCGTCGCCACCGGCAAGCCCTTGCGGGACTTACTGGTGCAAACCAATCTCACCAAGGCGCAGATCGACCAGGTCTTCGACCTCTACGACAGCACCTATCCGAACTTGAAGGGTGGAACGAAAGCGGCGGGCTAAGAATCGCGCCGATTAATGCGCGTGACCGCCGCTGTGATCTTCGACGCCTTTGATTTCCGGGATCAGGCGCATCAAGTGCCCCTTGATTCCGTCCTCGACCGTGCGTTTTTGTGCCCCGCAACCGAAACAAGCCCCGGCCATCTTCACCTTCACAATGCCGTCATCCACCGCCAGGACTTGCAGGTCGCCGCCGTCGCGCTTCAACCCCGGACGCACGTCGCGATCGATCACCTCGAGCACTTTCGCGATCAAGGCTCGGTCGACGCCTTGAACCTCGTTGGCATCGAGGGCCTGGACCTCCGGCTTGACCAGAGGGCCTTGATAACCCGCCATGCCCCCAAGAGCGTTGAAGACGTGCAAAAAACCCTCTTTGGCCAAGAGTTGGGCCACGGTGACCCCGGTATTGCCGTTGGCGCAAAAAGTTAGAATGGGCCGCGTCTTGTCCGCCAGTTCGCCGAGCCGCATCAAGACCTGGTTGGCGGGAATATGTTTGGCCTCGGGGATGTGGCCGTTGGTCCAACCTTCATCCCCACGAACGTCAAGGACGAGCAGATTA
>JAIOPF010000375.1 GCA_021414045.1 Deltaproteobacteria bacterium
GACGATGCTCGGCACGGCGGCCGAGACCGTGGCGCCGAACGCGACTTCATGGTGGACGCGCGTCGCCGCCGCGAGCCCTCCCGCCCCCGCGGCCTTGGTCCGAGCCGCGGAAGCCACGGGAACCCGCGCCGTCTTGGCCCGCGCCAGCATCGCGACGCTCGAAAACATCAGCCTGCGTGGCCTGGGCCGGGGACTCCACTTCCTCAGTTACGAGGGTATCGTCTCCTACGGCATCGCCGGCTACGTCTTCCAACACGCGCCCCGGCACAGCAACCATCCGCTCATTTTCGACCGGGAGTACGATTTGAATTTGCCGGAACGCGAGAGATCCGCGGCGGCACCCGCCGCCACGTCGCCCGCCGACCACCCGAACCCGCCGAACCGGCCCCGCCGGCAAGGCCGCCATCCCAGGCCGCATCCGGCCGCGGCGACGGGTTCCCTTTTACCTACGGCGCGTTAAGCCTTAAGCCGGACTCGATTTTTCTAGCAACCCGCCTCGCTTTCGAGCGATATCAGGACCGAGAAAATAAACGGGCGCGAGCCTTCGTGGATTTTCTTTCCTGTAAATGCGGTCTTGACGATCGCATCCATTCCTAAATTGTGGGGATTTAGGGCTTGTCCCATTCAAGGCGCTCTGGCGCGCCCAAAGGGATTCGCTATTCTCTTCGAGGCACACCGTGACCCCACCTATTGCTGAAAAAGTCGACATTCAAGCGCTGGACTCCCTTCATCTGGAAAAACTGGTGGGAATGGATCCCCACGAGGCGGCCAAGCGCTTCCACGGCACCGATCTTAAGCTCGACGCGAAGACCAGCGACCTTCGGACCACCGACGGTAAAACCCTCACCAGTTGCGAGCAAGAGGCCACGTGGGTCGCGGCGATCCGAAGCGCCGACACCAACGGCGACCACTTCGTCGACTTGGAAGAAATTAAAAATTTGCTCCGAGCTTCGGAACAAGCCTCCGCCGCCACGGATCCCCGAAAATTTCTCGCCAGCATCGCCCGTTTGGTGAAGAACCGTTACGAACCGCTCTCGAAGAACATGCATGCCTTCAGAACCGAGCTCGCTTTCCAGCGGACGATCGAAACGATGGAACTCTACAATCAAGGATTGCTTAACGAAGGTTATCGCCATGCGAGCTCGACGATCGCTTTCAACGGACTCGCCAAGACCGCGGCCAATCTCCTCGGCTTCGTCCCGGGACTGATCCGAAGGACATGGTCGGCCCAATCCGTCTTGATGGGCGACCAATGGGCCCGGGAAACGGCGAGGAAAAATTTCGAAAAACGCCGAGCGGCGATCGGCGCCTTGAAGGGGGTCATCACGAAGGGCATCGCGGCCAATGCGACTTGGGCCCTCGAGGGCAGGTTGGAAGAGGCGATGAAACGGCTCGACGATAAAACCGCTTCCATGCTGAACGATCAGCTTGCGGCTCCTCAACTGCACGAAATCTTCGCCCTTCCCGATCCGAAGGAACGCTATAAAAGGATGTTGGCCTTCGCGAGGCAGGACCGCCCCGGCTTTCTCGGTTTCGGCACCGGCAACACCAGGGCAGGCTGGCTGAACCGCGATGACCCTTGGAATGTTTCCGGTCACCGCTACAACACCTACTTCTCTAGGACCGTCCTGCATTTCTTGGCCACCAAGGCTTCATCGGGCAATTCGGATTTCGACGAGATTCTGCACAAAGAAGCTCGAGCCACCTTGAGCGACATGAACGGCGACGGCGGCGATTTCAACAACCTCGGGGCCTTGGGTCTCTTGAATCTCTTGTCCATCGGGGGATTGCTCTTCGAACCGACGCCGTATCGCGATTGGTCGGATGAAAGCTCCATGGACGCCCTGGGCCGCATGATCGACGGAGTCTTCTTGATTTTTGCAGGCAATCGTTCGCTCACACGGATCGGCGAGGCCACGAAACTTTCCCGCCACAAGGGCCTCGCCGAGGTCGCACGGGTATGGCAAGGCGCCATGGCAGAAAATAAATCCAACCTCCTCGCCGGCGGCAAATGGGGCGAAGCGGCCTTGGCCGCCGAAAAAGAAGGCGAAGTCTTGGGACTGGGTGGAAAATCCACCAGTTCCTTCTTCTTGTTCCGCCTTTTCGACAAATGGGAAAGCTTCACCGACCGCTTCCAAGCCTGGGTCTTTCAGGGAAACGCCCTCAGCGCGGAGCAAAAGGCGATGGCCGAGGCCATGGGAAAGCTCGGAAGCAATGGCATGGACAAGCTGACCCGAGGCGCCCTTTTGGGTGTTATCGCCAATTACGGAGATTCCACGATTTCCCCGCGCTACAACCCCTTCGAGCATGGCTTGCAAGACCTCAACCGGCAGTCGGATTTCGAGCGGTATGAGGATCCTACCAGGCCGGCCGCCATCACCAGCCCACATCCCTAGCAACCAATCCGCTTTTAGGTCGATATTAGGACCGAGGGCATTGAAGAATAGGGACTGGACGCGGGGGCAGCGAGTAAATGGGGGCACAAATTTCCCGTTTATTTCCTTCCTGTAAAATGCGGTCATTCGATCGCATAACGTCCTAAATTGTTTGGGTTTTTTTATTTTCTTCCCATCGGAGGCGGTTAGCCGCGTCCGAGGGGATCAACCCGGGATTTTCATCTGGGCGGGCGGATGGCCGCGCGCTCAAGACACATTTAGGTAATGGGAGGCACACCATGACCCCACCCAAGGTCGACAAAGTTGATATTCAAGCACTAGACACGCTTTACCTGGAAAACCTTCTGGGCATGGACGTCAACGAGGTGGCGAAACGCTTCACCGGCTCCGATCTCGTGGTGGACACCAAGACGGGCGAAATCAAGACGACCGACGGCAAGACGGTGACGACCCTCGAACAAGAAGCCGCCTGGGTCAAGACCATCCATGACGCGAACACGAATGGGGACAAATTCCTCGATGTCGCCGAAGTGAAAAAGCTGCTCGGCACAACCGACCAGACCGCCGCCATCGATCCGCAAAAATTCTTAGACAGCATCAACAGCCTGATGAAGGGCCGCTACGAGCCCCTCTCCAAGAGCATGAAGGGCTGGAAAGCCGAGCTGGCCTTCAAGCCCACCCTCGACGCCTTGGACCTCTATAACAAGGGCATCTATAGCGAAGGCATCCGCCACGCCAACGCGACCTTGGACGCCAACGCCCTGCTGACCAAGACCCCCGTCAACATCCTCGGTTTCATCCCCGGATTGGTCCGACGGACCTGGTCGAACAAGCCCGTCTTGATGGGCGACCAAGCGGCCATGACCACGGCGAAGAATAATTACAACGAGCGCACCGCCGCTCTGGGCAAACTCAATGAGGTCATCGCCAAAGGCGTGGCCGCCAACGAGAGCTGGGCCATCGAAGGCAAGATGGACGAGGCCTTGAAGAAGCTCGATCCCAAGACCGCCGCCCTGCTGAACGATCAGCTCGCCACGACCCAGCTGCACACCATCATCACCATCGAGGACCCCAAAGACCGCTACCAAAAGATGACGGACTTCGCGAAGAAGGACCGTCCCGGTTTCCTCGGTTTCGGCACCGGCAACACCAGCGCGGGTTGGTTCAATACCGACGATCTCTGGAATCTCTCCGGACACCGCTACAACACCTTTTTCTCCCGAACCGTCCTGCGCTTTCTGGCAACGAAGGCGGCCTCCGGAGACGCGGCCTCCGACGACGCCCTCCACAAGGATGCGCGAGTCACCCTGAGCGACATGAACGGCGACGGCGGCGGTTTCAACAACCTCGCGGCAGCCGCGATGGCCGAGAGCAAGTTCAACATCCTCGCCGGTGGCAAATGGGGCGAAGCCGCCTTGGCCGCCGAGAAGGAAGCCGAGACCCTGGGATTGGCCGGAAAATCCGCCAACAACGGCCGTTTCTACCGCCTACTCGACAAGTGGGATGCGGCCACCGGACGCTTCAAGGAATGGATCTTCAAGGGGGTCCCGCTCAGCGCCGAGCAAAAGGCGATGGCCGAATCCATGGGAAAAATGGGGTCCAAAGGCATGGACAAGCTGACCCGCGGCGTCGTCCTCTTGGGCATCGCGCAATACGCCGACACCAAGCTCTCGCCCCATTACAATCCCTTCGAATACGGTCTCACGGACGTGAGCCGCGAAGCGGACTTCGAGCGCTACGATGACCCGACGAAACCGGCGATTCCCGTTCCGAAGAAATAATTTACGAAAGCACCCCGTCGCCTGATCGACTCCGATCTCGGGGGCACAACGGGCCGCTGGCAACGGCGGTCCGTCGAAAGGGCGGCGGGGGCGACCACACCCCCTAGTAGCCCGGATCAAATCTTTTGATCCGGGTTGCTTTTACCCGAAACAAGCAACCAACTCGCCGAGCCACCGATACTTCATTTGGTTCGCCGGCGCGTCATGAGAAACGCCGGTGTTTGGCTCGGGGCACAAATGGCATTTTTCCTACCTACGTTTGCGTTTGGCTCCATTTAAAATTCGTAAAGGGCACTCCTCGAAACGCGGCTTCGTTCGGTCGCGCTAGGGGTCTGCCTTTGCGCACAACGGAGGCACACATGACCCCACCTAAAGTGGACAAGGTCGACATACGACCGCTCGACACGCTCTATCTCGAAAATCTCATGGGCTTGGAACCCGCACAGGTCGGGGGCTTCCTGAAGGGGTCCGACCTGGCCATCGACACCAAGACCGGCGAGCTGCAACGCCTCCTGGCGGGCGGCCAAACTGAGTCCCGAAGCTTGGACGAGGAAATCTCCTGGGTGCAGCTGATCCGCGAGGCCGACACGAACGGCGACAAGTTCCTCGACGCCACCGAAGTGCAAAAAATCTTCGGCGCCAATCTAGCCCCGGACCAGGCCAAGGGCCTCGATCCGCAAAAATTTTTAGACAGCATCGACGAACTGATGCGCCGCCGCTACGGCCCCATCTCCGCGAACGTCAAGTCCTGGCAGGCCAAGTCGGTCTTCGGCCCGACCCTCGACGCCCTCAAGCTCTACAACCAAGGCATTCGCGTCGACGAAGTCAGCCTCGCGCACCGGACCCTCTCGTTCAACGCGGTGGGAAAGACCGCGACCAACGCCTTGTTCTTCATCCCGTCGGCGGTCCACAATATTTGGGGCGATTCCCCGCTGCTCATGGGGGACGCCGCCGCCGAGTCCTCCGCCGAAAGGAAGTTCCAAACCCGTGAAGAGGCGGTCCAAAAATTGGAAACGGTCATCAATCAAGGCCTGCGCGACAACGAGGCCTGGGCGCTGGAAGGCAAACTGGACGAAGCCCTCCTAAAACTAGACTCCGGGACGCGGGATATCCTCAACACCGAGCTTTGCGCCTCGATGCTGCACCGCATCCTGACGCTTCCGGACGCCAAGGAACGTTACAGCGCGCTATTGTCCTTCGCCGAGGGAGAACGCCCGAACAGCGGACTCCTGGGCATCTTCGGCTATGGCGGCGGCAACAGCCACATGGCCGGCGGATGGTGGGAGAGTCTCTGGAATCTCACCGGACGCCGCAACAACCTCTTTTTCGCCAAGACCATTTTCCGATTCTTGGCCGCGAAGGCCGCGACCCAAGACCCCAATTTCGACCAAAGCCTCGACCAACAATCCCGCGCCGCCTACAGCGACATGCTGGGCGACGGCGGCGGTTACATGAACATGGCCTCCGTGGGACTCACCAACGTGCTTTGCCTGGGAGGCCTGGCTTGCGAACCCACGCAGTACCGCGACTGGTCCGACGAGGCGCGCATGGACGGCCTGGGACGAGGCATCGACGGCGCCCTCATGGTCTGGGGCGGAAGCAAGGCCTTCACGATGTTCGAGGAGGGCAACCGATTGCGTGGATTGAAGGGCACCCGCGAAGTTTTTAAAATCTGGCGTCGCGAAGGCAGCCTGGTCACCAGGACGGCGGAAGGCGCCTCCCGCTTCCGGCCTTTTCCCGTCGGAGCCTGGAGAGAGGCGGCGAACGCCGCCGCGAAAGAAGCCGAAATCATCGGACAAGACGGCAAAGCCTTGGCAGGCGGCAAGGGCCGTTTCGCGAGAGCGTTGGATCGCGTCACCTCCCCGCTCTCCCGCGCCAAAGCCGCGGCGGGCGAATGGCTCTTCAAGGGCCTGCCGGCTTTAAGCCCGAGACAGTTATCCATGCTCAAAACGGCGGCTCAAGTTCCCGGCAAGGGATTGGGCAAGCTGGTGAAGGGCGTCATGATCCTGGGCATCGTGCAATACGGCGATTCAAAATTGTCGCCCGCCTTCAACCCCTTCGAATACGGCATGAAAGACTTGGACCGCGAAGCCAGCTTCGACGCCTATCCGGATTTGACGAAGCCGGACCCGATACTGCATCCGGCTCCCAAATCCCAATAGCCAAAACCTTTACGAAAGCTCCCCGTTCCCGCCGACCTGGGGGCAGCAAGGCGGGCGCGGGGCCGACCACACCCCCCTTAACCCGGATCCATCTCCCTGGATCCGGGTTAAGACTATCTAGCTGATATCATTAAATAAAAAACGTTGTGGATTTTCATTTTTCTTGAAGGGGAATCCGACACAACTCCTACCGTCTGGTGCCGATAATCCCCAACAGAAGATGGGGATCAAAGTCCTCGCTACCCAAGCGAGGCATGTACGGGGGTACAAAGATGGCAGGGGAAATCAAACCGGTTCCAACCGGCGCGGATCAAACCGCGACCTTTAAATTCTTCCAAGAAACCGTCCAAGCAGAGCTGGACAAAGCCGCCACGGCTTCCGGCAAGGCTCCAGTCAAGTTCGACTTGACCAAGGCCATGGTCTGGAACCGCGTCAACGGCGACGGCAGCTTCGACCTCGTCTACAACGATGAGAGCCTCGACTTTTTTTGCGGCGCCCAAGTGAATTGGAAGAGCCAAGAGATCCTCCTGCGAGCCGGCAAGATGAGCCAAGGCAAGGAAGAAATCGCCTCAGGCAAGCTGCCCGGCAAACCCGTCGCGGGCAAGTGGATCGACGATGCCTGCGCGGCCACCGAAAAACTCGCGGGCAAGGAAGAAATGGTCCAGGTCGACGGCAACGGGAAAGAAATTCCGGCGACCTGCCAAGACGGCATCGGCGACGCCCGTTTGGTCGGAGCCGACAAGTACGAGACGGTGAAGGAATTCGAAAAGCAGTGCAAGACCCTCTTCGACAATTATGGCCAACGCAAGTTCGGCTTGAAACTGGGGGACCGTTTTGACCTGAAGCGCACGCGCATCGAAAACCCATTTTTGGGCGAAGGCAATTACAGCCTCCTCTTCGAGAACCGCGCGAACAACTTTTTCTGCGAAGGCCTCATCGACACCGGCGTCCACACCATGATGATGCGCTCGGGCAGCACCCGCGATTACGAGAAGGAAGAGGGCGAAATCGGCAACAGCCTCCCGATCAACGATGCCTGCACCATGACCAAGGGACTGATCGGCAAGGAAGAATTGGTCGACCCCGACAAATGCAAGGACGTGACGAAGACCGAGCGCAACCGCAGCGACCTCGTTTCCCTCGGCTGGAACGGTTTCCTGACGATCTCGGCCCTTTGGGGCGGCTATCGGACCTATCGAAAGCTCTCCGCGATGCCTCGAGTGGTCGGCCTGACCCGCTTGCCCCTCATCCGCAATTTAGGTTGGGGCGCCTTGGCCTATGTGGGCTACGACACCCTCATGAGCAATTTCGTCACCGCCGACGACCCCCTGCGCAAGTATGGCAAATGGGTCGCCGGCGGCACTGGACTCGCGGCTCCCGAAATCCTCCGCGCCACGGGCGCGGCTTCTCGCTTAGCCGCCATTCCCGGCGCGGCGCGCCTCGCTCCCATCGCCTCGCGGGCCTCCATCGGCTTGGCCCTGGTCTGGGGCATGAACAAGTGCTTCGAATGGGGCATCGGCAGCGACTATGAAGCCTCCGTCAACCGGCGCGTCACCGACCAAATCTACGACAAGCATGTCTACGAGTTGGACGGTTGGGATTTCTTGGTCCTTCCTCTCGCGGTCAAAGGAGTTCGCGCGGGCTCGCGCTTCCTCGCGCCCGACGCGATGAACTGGGCGGTGACCGTGGACAACGCCGATCTGAAAGCCGCCGTCTACGCCGAGGACAAGAAAAACTCCGAGGCCGGCGAGGAATTCATGAAGCAGCTCATCCCCAAGATGCTTTTCACGGAAAAGCGAAAGGGCTCGTCTTCATCGAGCAACCGGTGAACGACTGGGCCCGCGAGATCTTCAATTCGGACGGCACCTTGAAAGAAGGCGAAGACGCCCTGAAAAAGTTGAAGGATCGCTGGCCCCCGGTATTCATCAAGAAGGCCGAGCTGAATTCGCACGATCTGGAACTGTCCGACAGCATGTCGCATTACGGTTGACCACCGGGAAAAGCCCGTTCCGGAATCCCCGCAACCTTCCTCCTGTTTCGCCGATAAATCCCATCGACAAGGGTTTTCGACCGTCCGGGGTTTAAAGACGGTTGTGGGGGCAAAATGTCAGGGGCACTTAAATCCGTTCCAGCCGGGGCGGAGCAAATTCCATCGTTCCAATTATTTCTCGACACCTGCCAGGGTGAACTCAATCGCCGATCGCAGTCCACGGGAGTGGCTAAGACCACGATAGATCCGACCAAGGTCGCGATCTTCAATCGCTCGGAGGGAGACGGCCGATTCGAGGCGCTCTTCGAGGATCCCGCCAGCGATTTCAGTTGCGCGGGCCAATGGCTTTGGCAAAGCCGCGAACTCTTGATCCGCGCGGGAAAGCGCAGCGACAAGACGATCACGCCGCTGGGCGGAGGCTGGATCTCCGACGCCTGCAGCGCCACCGAAAAACTCGCCGGACCGGAAGAATTTTCCGGAGAGACCTGCCAAGACGGCGTCACCGACCCCAGATTATCAGGAGCCGAGAAGTTTTCGAGCGTGAAACAATTCGCCGACGGCTGCACCCAACTGCTCGGCGGCAAGCTCTTCGACATGGGCCACACGCGGATCCTCAATCCCATCCCCCGCGACGGCAGCTACTCGCTGCTCTTCGAGAGCCGAGCGAAGAATCTTTTCTGCATGGGCGAGGTGGACGCCAACATCCATCAGATGGCCCTGAGCTCGGGACCTCTACAAAATCTCGAGAACAGCCACCCCTCCTCGATGATCGAAATGACGGACGCCTGCACCATGACGCAGGGACTGCTCGGAGCCGATGAACTGCTTCAAGCCGATTGCAAGGACAGGACGGCCACCGAACGCAAGCGGGAAAGCTATATCAGTTACGCTTTTTACGGCGTGGCGAACGTCATCGCGATCACGGGAGCCTACAAGATCGGCAAGAGACTTTGGGCCTCCAAGGCCTTGGGAAGCTTGCGCGGCCTGCCTCTCGTCCGCAACCTCTGCACCGGCCTCCTCGCCTACGCCGCCTACGATGAATTCGCGGGGCTCTTTTTCGACAAGGACCATCCCATCCGCCACTATGGCAAATGGGTCGCCGGCGGCGCGGGACTGCTGGTCCCCGAAGTCGCCGCTCGCACCGTGATCGGACAGCGCGTCGCCACGGCCCTCGTCGGCAGCCGGCTCGCTCCCATCGCCTCGCGCCTCACTTGGGGACTGGCCGCCGTCTGGGCGCTGGACTTGGGCGTCCGCCACTTCGTCGTCGGCAGCGATTACAATGCCTCGCTGAATAGCCGCGTCACGGACCAGGTCTACCACGACGACGGCCTCTACGATTGGGGCTGGAAAAAATGCATCAATCCCCTTTCTTGGCTGAACAAATCCCGCCGCGTCTTTCGCGCGGTGTCGCCCTCCGCAATGGAATGGGCCGTCGGCGACTTGGATAACAGCGATATCAGAGAAAAGATCAAGGCAGAATACCGCGAGGTCTCGAAACAGGCCGCGGCCCTGATCGAAACCGTTCTCCCAGCCTTCCTGCATTCTCCCAACCCGGTAGATATCAACGAAGCCGTCGATCTATTGAGCAAGGGCCCCATCGAACTGGATGAGGGAGAAATGCTGATGGAAAAGACCCTGGACGAAAGCGGAGTCGCCGCCCTCCGTCTGGAGCATGAAGAATTGAGCGAGGAGGACGTCGAGCGCTTTTGCCGCAAACTCATGATGAAGCGGGTGCAGGAATCGGCCAAAGCCCTGGTCTTCATCGACCAACCGATGAACGACTGGGCCCGCGAAGTTTTCAATGCCGACGGCACACTCAAGGTTCAGGCCGACCCAAGTGGCGAGCTTCCCTCTCAAAAACTCCAACGTCGCTGGGCCGCCCCCAAAGAAGACCTCGCGGCGCCAGAGAAAACCGAAGTGACTTCAGAGGCTTACGAGCTCGCCCCTCCCATGAAGGATATGGGCTAAACCCGCAACTTCCACCCCATTTCAACGATAATTCAGGGGTATTTGGGGAATGTTAGGGAAGAGCCACGCACACGCTCTCTTCCCGGAAAATGTGGAGCAAATAGTGGTTCGCCTTACCGCCGAATTGATACGCCAAAATCCCGCGCTGTCGGCCTTCAGCGATTACATCGAGCAGACCTTGCATCGCGCGCCGAACCCTGGCGAGATCGAAGTCCTGAACGAGCGTCCGAACGATGGTATCCTGCAATTCACCTATATCGACGCCCAGACGAGAGAGGCCTTCGCCGCCCAACTGAACGCCGGTCAGCGAGTGGGCGCCCTGGAAGTCAATCACGGACCCATCCGCGACGTCGAGCGCACCATCCGGGGCCGACGGGTCACCCAGCCCGGCGTCATTTGGGTGAATGCCCACGCCACACCCATCAATGTCGCCGGTGCCTGCGATACCCTCCACGCCATCGGTGGAGAAGAAGAAAGCGGCTATACCTGCCCGGCCATTTCCGATCCCACGAGCGGAAATCCTCCCTCGCAATTTTCAAGACGAGCCTCCTTCTTCGGCCAAAATTTGCTCGCCAACTGGACCGGCGCCGAGGTCATCGGTTGGGTATGGAAACGACGTTCTTTATCGGCCTACACGTACCGCACCTTGCCGGGCCTACTGCGGCCAGTCGGCACCAACGAACTTACCCTGGCCGAGCGAGCCCGCTTTCAGACGCCCGTCCTCGCAGCCGGCGCCATCACCATGCTGAGCGCGGAATCTTTTTCCAATCAAATCGGCTTGGATGCCAACGCCCACTACCAGGAGCGTTTCGCCTTGGGCGTTTATGGCGCCTACGGAAGCATGTGGGGGATGAACCGACTCATGAATCGCCGCACCCCCGGCGCTGGAGTCAACGCAACGAGTTTAGCCGCCGGCTTGCTGACCTCCGCCCTCGTCGACGCAACTCTCGGCCAAATGTGGGCTGAAGGTTCCTCCGAAAGGCAAACCGTGCGCATGGGCGCCTTCCTTCTACCTCAAGTTTACCAAATGGCCTTCGGCAAACGCACGCTGGCGCTTGCCGAAACTCGCGCGGGAAGCGCCGTCACCCGCTGGGGCGGACGCGCCTTGGCCGCGGGCTTCTATGCCGACGCGGCCTACATGGTCTGGCATCATGTCACCGGCAGCAATCGCGACGCCGGACGCGACAACTTGATCTACCGACGCGCCACCCAACTGCAAAATGTCGAAAGCAATTCCTTTTCCTGGCTCTTCCATGGCCTCGCCGAGACGGTGGCGCCCAGTCTCACCCAGCGCTACCTGGTCTCCGGCAACTACGTCGACCAGGCCCGCCGCGAGATCGAGGCCCAGGCTTCGGCCGCGGGCAACCACGCCCAAGCCTTCTTGGGACACGCGCTATTGATGGGACCCACCGGAACCCCCACCGACGCGAATTTTTACCGCGAATTGGACTTGAGTTGGCTGCGGGGCGACAACACCCTGCGCAATATTCGTCGCGCGGATGGAAGCGAGTTGCCAGTGGCGGACGTCGCCGAACAATTCAACGACCCTGACATCTACCGCCGCGTTATCGAGAACGGTACTCCCGACCAGCAAATCCAATACGTACAACAGCAATTCCGGGGATTCCGGCTGAGCCGCGAGGACGTCCAAGAGATCCTGTCGCGAATTGCTCTGCACCATGTCCGCGGCGAGTTGCAGGACATGCAATACACCGCCGGCAGCGACCAACGGCCTTTGGCCGATTGCTTCGACGCCAACGGCGCCTTGATTGCCGGCCGTGAATCGACTCTTCTCGGCCAGGTTTTTCCGGGACAAGAAATCAACGCCGAGCAAGTATTGGCCCTGCGCCGAGTCGGCCTCGCGCGCCGCATCCTCGAACTGCGGGCTTCGGATCCAACCGGAACCCAACTGGCCGCCTATACCCGCATCGCCACCGAAATCGGCCTGGCCGACGCTTCCGGCAACCTGATCGAGGGCGAGGAAACACGCTACGCCCAAGCCTCGTTGGACAGCCACCCTGCTCCCGCGGCGCCCCTCGCGCCCCCGCGGCCGAGTCAGGGGCAGGTGCTGCAAGGCATCCTGGCCTACGGCGCCCAGCACGGTTGAGTTTATTTTTTCATTCTCCTCATTCCCGTTTCGAGCAGACGATTGGCTTCGGCGGGCGGCATTTTCTTCCGAATGACCTCTTCCCGGATTTTTTTCACCAGATCCAAAGCGTCGAGAACATCCTCCTCTTTCGCCCTACTCCGCAGTAGGCCCTCGTCTTCAGGGCCCGCCTCGAGGAGCTTCATGCCGTTCAATCCGTCAATGGCGGACTTCCAATATTTGAAGGA
>JAIOPF010000376.1 GCA_021414045.1 Deltaproteobacteria bacterium
GTTTTCATGAATTCCACGACGACATCGAACTCGATGCCGTGCTTTTGCAAATAGGAGCGGATATCGGCTTCCTTGAGGCGAATTCGCTCGGGAGCTTGCGCGCCGATCTCCTCGAGCATGGTCTCAAGATCCACTTCCAGGATACCCGCGAGTCTTTCCAGGAATTCTAGGGGATAGTAGTCCAGCTTGAGGCGAGACATGACCAAGTCGATATGCCGAATGCTAGGAAGCCTTCGGATGGCGGGAAGGGCATGCCATCGTCCGGCTCGGCAGAGTTGCTGTAGATCCCATTTCTTGGGGTATCCCAATCGCTGCAAAAGGACGACAAGGATTTCATAAGAGGCCATTCCGCCCGAGAGACCGAGGCCGAGAAGCGAGGCGTCCAGCCATTCAACTCCGCTCCGCAAGGCGGCTAGACTGTTTCCGGCCGCCTGCCCCGTAGCATTGAAGGCCTGGAATCCCAGCGGCAGTCGGGACTGCTCGCGAATTTCTCCCAGATAGGCCTGAACGTCAGAGGCCGACATGCTGCTGAAGGTGTCGCATAAGTAGACGATTCTTGCTCCGTTTCCTTCCAGCTTCTTGGCAGCCTCGGCGCAGACTTTCGGGGAAACCCGATGGGCTCGCTCGAGCAGCACCATCGCTTTGACGCCCGACCTTTCGATGCTTTGTAGGTTTTCGACGCCTTTTTCCAAATCATCCAAATCGACGCTGAGCCGAATCCAATCGCAATACTGCTTTACCTTTTCTAGCTCGAAAAGACTGTAGGCATAGGGACTGGCGTAGACGAGGAATTTCAATTTGGAGGCCGCGAGCGTGGCCGCCTCGAGAAGCTCGTGATCGGGAAAGATAGCGGGATAACCCGCACGTTTGGCTCCGATGCCGCGCCCATGGGAAAGTTCCATGTATTCGACGCCGGCGTCCTCAAGCCCTTTCGCGATCTCGGAAACTTGTTCCTTTAAGAGGTGATTGTGGACGAGGAAGCCGCCCTTCTGGACCGTGACGTCGATGATGTTGATCGTTTTTTCGGCCATAATCAGTGCTTCAATACCTCAAGTAGTTTTTGATAATCGATGCCGTATTCTTGGAGCGTCTGCCGGAGATGTTCGTCGGTGATCAGTAAAGAAGCGCCCATTTTATGGTGGACCTCCATTAGGAAATTTTCCAAGGGAACGCCCGCCGCATTGGAACAAAGGTCCAAAAATGAAGCGGGGGTAAAGTCGATCTTCTCCTGAGAAAGCAGAAGCTCGGTGTAGTGAATGGAAGGTGGATTCAAGAAGAGCGGCAAGATAAAGTCCGAGGAAGCTTCGCAAAGCTTGTCGAGGCGGACGTCTTTTTTCAAGCCTTGCCCTTGGAGAAGGAAGACCAGGGCTTCGAGGTTTGCATTGCCCGCGCCCCTGCCGACACCCATCAAACTGGCATCGAGCCAACTCGCCCCCGCCTCCCAAGCTGCCATCGAGTTCGGAATCGCCAGACCCATGGTATTGTGTCCGTGGAATCCAACTTCAACCTTGATTTCGGCCCGCACAGCCGCGACGTAATCCCGGGCTTCTTCCGGAAACATGCTGCCGAAGGTATCCACGACGTAGACGATGTCGGCCCCAAGCTCCTCGGCCGCTTTCGCGGCCTTAACCGTCTCTTCGGGAGGAAGCGCGTGGCAGCGCGTCAATTGGATGGAGACCTTTTTTTCGTATTTCTTGAGTTTTTGAACGTATTTCGCTGCCTCGACCACTTGGTTGACGTTGACGCCAACTCGCCCGATCTCGAAATATTCCAGCAGACCCGGGAGAATGGGCAGGGCGATGTCGATAGGGGAAACGAATACGGAAAGTTTCAGATCCGGAGCGGCTTGCTTGGCCGCCGAGAGGAGTTCCTCGTCGTCGGCGATCGCGGGGAAGCCGATCATTTTCCCGCCTATGCCGACCCCATGGGAAATTTCTGCATGGGATATGCCTGCGTCGCTGAGTCCTTTGGCTATCTGAGCCACCTTCTCCGGGGTGAAGTTATGGTTGATAAGGTATCCACCGTCGCGAACGGTGACATCGAGGATATTGGGCTGTTTGGATTGTTGCATGGAACCGGCATCTCTCAGAATTTCGTCGGGCGCTTATTTTGGAGGTTCTTGAGATCGAGAACTTCTCCGGTCGTTTTTCGCCCCGCCGTGACGTTCTCGGAAGCCTTCACCAGCATGTCTTTTAGGCTTTTCTTCGTAGTCTCCCGGAAGTCCTTGCCAGCCTCGAACTTGCTTTGCTGCGGATTTTTCGCGACGTCTGAAAGCTGCTGCAGGCGGGTAGTCCGGTTTTCTTGAACGCTCATCTCCAGCTTGCGGCGAGGGGATGGGTAAGTGTCCAGCGTATGTTTCAACCGCTGTAAGTTTTCTTTGGTCAGTTCGACGAAGACCTCGTTGCCTATTTTTTCGACGCCGGGTTGGACGCTGTCCATGCTCAGCTCTTCGAATTCCTGTCCCTTCGACTTCAAGGTCTGGAGGTCCTTCTCGAACATCTTCTTCAGGCTCTTCTGTTGGCGAAACATTTGGTCGAAGACGTTCTTCAGGAATTGCTCGGGCAGCGAACAAGATGGGATGATGGAGCGTTCGAAAATTTGCCAAAGCCGGTCGACGGTGTATTTCCCAGCCCTCATTTTCAGTGGATCGAAGGGTTCATTCACCGTCTTGCAATAACGGAACCTGCCCAACCATATCAGTTTTTCGTGGGAGACCCAATAACGGCCATCCTCTCCTAGACAATCTTCAAAGGCCTTTTCCCATTCGGCTCGAGCGAAACGATTGGTGTCCACCAAACCGGAAAAATACAAATATGGGATATCTGTTTTGACGTAAGTGATGTACTCAACGCCGCCTTTTTCCTCTTTGGGCACCTTGTGCCAGATGAAATCCATCGCACGGCGGTTAACTTCAATTGCTGGGTCTTTGCCGTCCATTTGATCCTCCGGATTACAAAAAATTTTCCCTTCAGCGATTCTCTAGCTAGTCGTTATTTCCGAGCCGCCTCCCCCGTCATATCCATAATCATAGGACGGTTCGGAACCCACTCCCCATGAGCCCTCGCCACTGTAATACATATCGATGGAGTCGACCTGGGCCTGCGTTTGCTGATAGAAGTTCTGCTTTGAATCTTCGCGCTCGGAGGCCCATTTGTCCTGCTTGATATATTCAAGGTCGGTATTGAAGGCGACGTCGGATTCGTGCATGCGAGCCTGGGAATCGTATTGGGCTGACGCTTTTTGTGCGTCCGCGGCCAAGGCTGCGGCTTGAACCGTCGCCTTGGCGTTCGCATCAGCGACGTATTTTTGAGCTTCGGCATTGGACTCCGCGGCACTGCTCGATGCGCTGGCCGCTACGCCTGCGGCGACGGCCGCTCCTACTGCAACTACTGCGGCAACGCAAACTGCCGCTGCGCCAACTCCAACCATAACATCGTCCTTTCAAAAAAGGTTATTGATAAAGGCAATGTCGGCATCAAGCCTCATCGCCGCAAATCACGAGTAATCTACCGAAATGTCTGCTTCTGCATCGTCATTTCCGTAATCATAGGCGGACTCATTTCCGTAGCCCCAAGAACCTTGATCCCCGTAATAAAAATCAATAGCATCTATCTCATTTTGTGTGTCGCGAACGAAGGATTGATTTTTGTCCTCTCGTTCCGCAGCCCATTTATCCTGCTTAAGATACTCCATGTCCTCGTTGAAGGCCACATCAGACTCATGCACCCTGGCATTCATGTCATATAATGCCGAGGTTTTTTGGGCTTCGGCGGCTAGTTTAGCTGCCTCGACGGTGGCCTTTGCATTGGCGTCGGCGATGTGCTTTTGAGCCTCGGCATTCGCCTCGGCCGCTTCGATCGCCGCATGGGCTGCAACGCCCGCAGCGACCGCTGCTCCTACCGCTACTATCGCGGCCACCGCAACAGCTGCGCCAACTCCGACCATATCTTTTAACTCCTCCTCGGCTCCCTTGTGATCCTATCGATGATTATCGATTTGAAAATAAGGCAAAGTTGTTTATTTTGTAGATATAATAAGCGAATTGTCGTGCTTGGGAACATTAATTTTCGCCATAGCAACATGACGCCTTGCGTTATTTTTTTATTTAAAGGCAACTATGGGCTAAGAACTTCCCGATGTATTCAATTGAGCGGGAATCAATCACGTATGAGAATCGGTCTCTTAACTTCCATTCGAGAAGATCATTACCTTCCAGGGGAAACCTTTTTTAAGCGGTACATGACCAACCTCGCCCCCATGTATTTGGCGGCCTACATTAAAAAGATGAAGATCCCTGTGGAAGTGATCATCAAAGATCGACTTGAGGACTTGGAGTCTTTACGACCCGAAATTCTTGGGATCTCGTCGGTTACGGAAAACTATGAGCACGCGAGAAGGTTGGCGCTTCGGGCGAAACAGGGATGGGACCCGATTACAATCTTGGGCGGAGTCCATATTACGGCATTGCCCCAAACGCTTCCAGAAGAGTTCGATCTCGGAGTTCTGGGAGAAGGGGAGCAAACGCTTTGCGATATTTTGCATGTTGCTTTGGAATCAAAAGGGATGCCTGATTGGGGAAAGTTGCGGCGGATTCCAGGGCTAGCCTTCCACGGTCCATCAGGCATAGAACAAACCGCGAAACGTCCCGATATTTTAAAATTAGACGATATACCCCCTCCCGATCGCGAGAGCTTCGTGAAAAAAATCGGAACCGCTTATATAATGACTTCGAGGGGTTGTCCTTATACTTGCAGTTTTTGCGTCATTCCAGGTGTCACGGAAGGATATCGCAAGCATAGCTCTGATTATGTTTTTACGGAAATTAAGCGCATCATTGAAAAATTCCCTCTTGTACGACATATACGAATTTTTGATGACCTATACATTGTCGACAGGAAACGGGTTAAAGAAATAGCCCAAAGAGTCGCCGCGGAAGGTCTAAACCAGGAGCTTTCTTTCGGATGTTGGGGAAGGGCGAACCTCATCGATGAGGACATGGTAGAATCCCTACAGCAGATGAATATGCTTTATGTCGCATTTGGCGCGGAATCCGGAAGTACTCAAGTGCTATCGCAGGTCAAGCCGTCCTCTAGTGTCGAGGAAAATCAGCGAGCCATCGATCTGCTATACGACCATGGCATCCATCCCTCCTGTTCCATGATAATGGGGCACCCAAAGGAAACCGAGGAAGATCTGTGGGCTTCCTATCATTTCATAGAAAGGAACATGGATAAGCTGTTGGAGATCGAATTTAATGTCGCCATACCTTGGCCTGGAACTGGACTTTGGTCCGATGCTTTGAGCCGTGGTATCGTCAGTGAAGATATGAATTTTGATATTTTGAAGGAGTGCGGG
>JAIOPF010000377.1 GCA_021414045.1 Deltaproteobacteria bacterium
CCTTTTATTTCAAAACGGACTTTAAAGTTTTGCCGATTTCGGCGGGCGAGCGGCTGACCTTGATGCCCGCCGCTTCGAGGGCGGCGATCTTTTCTTTCGCGGTGCCCTTACCGCCCGAGATGATGGCGCCGGCATGGCCCATGCGTTTTCCCTCGGGAGCCGTCATGCCACCGATGAAGCCGATCACCGGCTTCTTGACGTTCTTCTTCACGTACTCGGCCGCTTCTTCCTCCGCCGATCCGCCGATCTCGCCGATCATGACGATGGCTTCGGTCTTGGGATCCTCATTGAAGAGCTTGAGCGAGTCGATGAAATTGGTGCCGTTGACCGGATCTCCGCCGATGCCGATGCAGGTCGATTGGCCGATCCCGAGCTCGGTCAATTGGTAGACCGCCTCGTAGGTCAAGGTGCCGCTGCGCGAGACCACGCCGATGGGGCCCGGCTTGTGGATGTGGCCGGGCATGATGCCGATCTTGCATTCGCCCGGGGTGATGATGCCGGGACAGTTGGGTCCGATCAATCGGGTGCGTCCGCCTTCCATGGCCCGCTTGACGCGGATCATGTCGACGACGGGAATGCCTTCCGTGATGCAGACGACCAAATCGAGGTCAGCGTCGAAGGCTTCAAGGATGGCGTCGGCCGCGAAGGGAGGAGGAACGTAGATCACCGAGACGTTGGCGCCGGTCTTTTCCTTGGCCTGGCGAACGGTGTCGAAGATGGGAATCCCTTCGAAATCTTGGCCGCCCTTGCCGGGGGTGACGCCCGCGACCATCTGGGTGCCGTATTCCTTGCACGCTCGGGTGTGAAACTGGCCCGTGGTGCCGGTGATGCCTTGAGTGAGAACTTTGGTGGATTTATTGACGAGTACTGACATGTTATTTTCCCTGGATCGCTTTCACGACCTTTTCGGCAGCTTCGTCCATGCGGTCGGCCGAGATGATCGGAAGTCCCGAATCCGCTAAGATCTTCTTGCCCAAGTCCATGTTGGTTCCGAGGAGACGGACCACCAAGGGAACCTTGAGGCCGATTTCCTTCGCCGCGGCGACCACGCCGGTGGCGATGACGTCGCATTTCATGATGACGCCGAAGATATTGACCAAGATGGCCTTCACGCTCGGATCGGAGAGGATGATCTTGAAGGCCGCCGTGACCTTCTCGGCCGTGGCGCCGCCGCCGACGTCGAGGACGTTGGCCGGCTCGCCGCCGAAGAGCTTGATGATGTCCATCGTGGCCATCGCGAGTCCGGCGCCGTTGACCATGCAGCCGATGTTGCCGTCGAGGCTGATGTAACTGAGATCGAATTTCTTCGCCTCGATCTCGTTGGGATTTTCCTCGGCGAGGTCGCGCAGGTCTTCGTAGTCGGGATGACGGAACAGGGCGTTGTCGTCGAAATTGATCTTCGCATCGAGGGCGAGCAGATCGCCTTCCTTCGTGACGACGAGGGGATTGATTTCGAGCAGGGAGCAGTCGGCTTCCATGAAAGCCTTGGAAAGGGCACTGGCGAACTTGACGAACTTGTTCGTCAAAGCAGCCGGCAAACCCAGGCCGAAAGCGAGTTGGCGGCCTTGGAAGGCCTGAAAACCCACGGCGGGATCGATGGCCACTTTCAGGATTTTCTCGGGCGTCTTGGCGGCGACTTCTTCGATCTCCATGCCGCCCTCGGTGCTGGCCATCACGGTGACCCGCGAGCTGGCGCGGTCGAGGACCATGCCGAGGTAGAATTCCTTCTCGATGTTGCAGCCCTTCTCGATCCAGACCTTCTTGACCTCTTGCCCTTCGGGCCCGGTCTGATGGGTCTTGAGCATCATCCCAATAATCTGCTGGGCATGGGTCCTGGCTTCTTCGGGGGTCTTGGCCACCTTGACACCACCGCCCTTGCCGCGGCCGCCGGCATGGATCTGCGCCTTGACGACGGTGACGCCGCCCAGTCGCTTAGCGGCTTCCATGGCCTCATCGCCGCTGACGGCCAATTGGCCTTCGGGGACGGGGACGCCGTATTTTTTGAGGAGTTGCTTGCCTTGGTATTCGTGGATTTTCATAATTTTATAGCTTGATGGAATCGACGAGGGTCTTGACGTGCTCGAAGCTGCCCAAGAGCGCCCGTTTCTCTTCGTCGTTCAGTTTCGCCTCGATAACCTTCTCGGCGCCGTTCGCGCCGATCACGACGGGCACGCCCATGTAGTAGCCCTTGATGCCGTACTCGCCGTTCAAAAAAGCGGCGCAGGCCAGGACGCGGCGCTTGTCCTTCAAATAGCTCTCGGCCATCTCGATGGCGCTGGCAGCCGGGCTGAAATAAGCGCTGCCCGTCTTGAGCAGGGCGACGATCTCGCCGCCGGCCATTTGGGTGCGCTTCACGATGGCGTCGATCTTTTCTTTCGAGATCAAATCGGTGATGGGAATGCCGTTGATCGTGCAGAGTCGGATGATGGGGACCATGTCGTCGCCGTGGCCACCGAGCACAAGCGCCGTGACGTCGCGGACGCTGACGCCCAACTCCATCGCCACGAAGGCGCGGAAGCGGGCCGAGTCGAGGACGCCGGCCATGCCAATGACGCGGTTATGCGGGAAACCGGTGACCTTCTGCATCGCATAAACCATGGCGTCGAGAGGGTTGCTGACGACGATGACGAAGGCCTGAGGAGCGTACTTCTTGATGTTCTCGGCGACGTTCTTGATGATGTCGAGATTCTTCGCGAGCAGGTCGTCGCGGCTCATGCCGGGCTTGCGGGCTAGGCCGGCGGTGACGATGATCAGGTCGCTGCCTTCGATGTCTTTGTAATCCTGAGTGCCCATCACGTTACAGTCGGAACCGTCCACCGGACGGGCTTCCATCAAGTCGAGGGCCTTGCCCTGAGGCACGCCTTCCATGACGTCGAGCAAAACGACGTCGCCCAATTCCTTTTCCATCGCCCTTTGGGCGAGTTCTCCGCCGATGTTGCCGGCGCCGATGAGTGCGATTTTCTTACGAGCCATGATTATTCCTGTTAGAGAACGGAGGCCAGGTCCAGCCCAAGCCTCACATGTTATTGACGATCGCTTGCGCGAACTCCGAGCACTTCAGCTCTTTCGCGCCTTCCATGAGGCGGGCGAAATCGTAAGTGACGGTTTTTTGCGAAATGGTTTTTTCCAGGGCGGCATTGATGAGATTCGCGGCTTCCTGCCAGCCCATATACTCGAGCATCATGACGCCGGAGAGGATCACGGAGCCCGGGTTCACTTTGTCTTGGCCCGCATACTTGGGCGCGGTGCCGTGGGTGGCCTCGAAGATGGCCCGTCCGCTGACATAATTGATGTTGCCGCCCGGCGCGATGCCGATGCCGCCGACTTGGGCTGCCAGGGCATCGCTGAGATAATCGCCGTTGAGGTTCAAGGTCGCGATGACGTCAAACTCGTTGGCGCGGGTCAAAATCTGCTGGAGGAAGGCGTCGGCGATGGCGTCCTGGATGAGGATCTTGCCCGCGGGCACCTTGCCCTGGCATTCTTCCCAGCTCACCACCTTGTCGGCGAATTCTTCCTTGGCCAACTCGTAGCCCCACTGACGGAAGCCGCCCTCGGTGAACTTCATGATATTGCCCTTGTGGACCAAGGTAAGGCTGCGGCGATTGTGCTCGATGGCGTACTTGATGGCGGCGCGGATCAGGCGCTTGCTGCCCTCGATGGAGACGGGCTTGATGCCGATGGCGCTGGTCTCGGGGAAACGAATCTTTTTCACGCCCATCTCATTCTGCAAGAAGGCGATGACCTTCTTGACGTCGGCGCTTTCCGCCTCCCACTCGATGCCGGCGTAAATGTCTTCGGTATTCTCGCGGAAGATCACCATGTCGACTTTTTCCGGGGCCTTCACCGGCGAGGGCGTGCCCGCGAAGTAGCGCACGGGACGGAGGCAGACGTAAAGGTCGAGCTCTTGGCGCAAGGAAACGTTGAGCGAACGAAAGCCCTTGCCGACGGGCGTGGTCAGCGGCCCCTTGATGGCAACCAGGTATTCCTTGATGACGTCGAGGGTCTCTTGCGGAAGCAGGTTAGGCGGGCACTCCGCGCCGTAAACTTTTTGGGCCTTTTCGCCGGCGTAAACTTCACACCATTGGATCTGGCGCTTGCCTTGGTAGGCTTTGGCGACGGCGGCATCGAAGACCTTCACCGCGGCTTTCCAGATATCGGCGCCCGTGCCGTCGCCTTCAATAAAGGGGACGATGGGCTTATCGCCAACGATGAGTTTGCCATTGGAAATGCGGATTTTATCGCCTTGTGCGGGAATCTGAACCTTCATGCGCGCCTCTTGAACTTTCGGGAAAAGCCCCTGAAAAACATCATTCTTTCAGAGGCGGGCGTACACTATTCAGACCCCTTTTAGGCTGTCAAGCGCAAGTGTCACTTGTTTAAGCAGGGGACGAAAAAGCGAATATCAGCGGCTAACCTGAAAAGGAGCCGAGGAAAAAATCCAGTGAACCCGGCCATCTAGGGAGCTTGGCGGACAAAATAAAAAATCCCCTGGCCGCCGAAGTCAAACGGTGGCCAGGGGATTTTCAAACAAAAGCGGGAAATTTAGCTTTTCGGCGCGGGTTCAACCGAAATGGCCAAGGCGATGGTATGCGTCACGGTCACCATGTCGCCCTTCTTCAGGCCTTCCAAGTTCTTGGGATCCTTGGCGGTAAGGACAACGACGTTTCCGGCCGGGCCCTTCAGCTCGATTTCGGACTTCGCCATGTCCAGCTTGGTGATTTCAGCGGAAATCTCCGCTGTCTTAACTACTTCTCCGGAAGGTTTTTGGCCCGCAGGGGCCGTTTCCTTCGCGGTCACGGTTTCGGCATTAGGCTTTTCGCCCTTGGCGCGCTTGCTGATATTGAGCGCCCAAGACTTCTCTTGCTGCACGACGACCAAGTCGCCCTTCTTCACATTCTTGAAATTCTTCGCCTTCGTAGGGTCGACCTGAATCTCCATGCGAGTGCCGCCTTCACCTTCCAGAACCAGCGTGTTCTTGGCGTAATCGATTTCCAGAACCTTCGCGGTACGCGTGTTATAAGTGGTGGTGCTGGCGGCGATGGGTGCCGCGTCCTTTTTATCGCCGGCATGCAAACTCACCGGTAAGGTTAATGCCAACACGGCAGACAGTGCCAAGAGAGAACGACTCATGAACGCCTCCTTCAATAGGGTTTTATGGAAAACAGGGATAGCCCGGGAGAGTAAGCTTTTTGTACGATTTGGCAACTATATTTATCGGGTGGCTGCAACCTTAAGCGAAACCTTAAAGAGCATGATGGACGGTCCGAAATCCCTCGGGTGGCTCCTGGGATACTTCTTCGTATTGTCCTTCAACCAAGATAATCTCGCTGCGAGGAATGTCCGCATAATCGCGGATCTCAATTTTAGAGCCGGCACGGTACAAGCGGCCGCCGTACTCCCAATCTTGGGATAATTGGAAATATCCCAATTCACCGTCGCTCCGGTAATGCCCCGGAGAATTTTCGGGAAGCACCAAGTCCTCGCTCCAGCGGTACCTCAAGCTTGGAATGAAATGCCAATTCCAGTTGTAGGAAGCCTTCGGGGGTGGCTGCCGAAACCAGGGAGAAAAATCGCGCTTCAATCCGCCCCATTCTTCGAAATACAGCACTGAATAGGCGGGGACTTTAATTCCTTGAATTTCTTGGGCGTCGGCCACCGGAACGATCCTTAAATTTCCATTTTCCCAAAATTTGACCGTGACCCCTTGAGGGACTCGGATTCCTTCCAATTCAATATTCTTACTAGGGGTATAAGCCATGACCCCGGAGCGCTCGAGTTCGATCTCGGAATTCTCGAGATAATGCCGCCCTTGAATCCACTGGCTATCGGCTAGACGTCCTAGAAGGTCGCCATGGGAAATCCACACACTTCCATGAAACAACACTCCACCCATCTCAAAAGGCCTGGAAAGGAGCACGTGTCGCACACGGCCTGCAGAATCCAAGTCTACCTGAGAACCCTTAGGCAAAAGAATGCCGTTCACCTTTTGATCTTTTTTCAGGAAATATCTCTCGGGTCCTTCATGGATCCATGCGCGAAACGATTTCCAGATCGAAACCTTTTGCTCATAGAGAGCGGCCCTATCTTCGATGCGACTTAAAGACTTCGAGGGTTGATCGACGACCAGTCCTTCGACTTCTCGATAGGGGTTGAAAGTCAAATCGATTTCTTCGGAAGCTGGAGGGAGGGCGAGCGGAGACTTTTGCTTGGAATCGCTCCGGGATCGAAACCATTCCGCTATCTTGGAGAATACCCCGCCCAGCACCAAAGTCCCCAAGCCCCATTGCAAGAGATTGGAGGAATCGGTCGCCGCGCCAATCGAGGCCTCGGACAAATTGGAATAGGCCAAGGTCGCTATACCCGCGCCCAGGGCGCCGAGTTTCGCCAAGCCACCACCCGACGCATGTGGATCGACTTTGGTCTCCACATTCGAAGGAGGCACCGCCACGATACGAAGACCGAAGTTATTGGCATTCGCACTGGGCTGGTAAGAG
>JAIOPF010000382.1 GCA_021414045.1 Deltaproteobacteria bacterium
ATCTCGGAAAAATTTCGTCCAGGGCGCTGAGGACTTCGTGATTGAGGGTCAATTTCAAGGCCGCCAAATTCTCTCGCAATTGTTCCACCCGCGTCGCCCCGGTGATCACGCTGGAAACCCCCGGTTGAGCCGCCGCCCACGCGAGGGCGAGCTGGGCGCGGCTGCAGCCCATGGCATCCGAAATTTTCTTGAAGCGTTTCACGCGATCCACCCGTTCGGGCGTCAAGACGGCGTCCTTCAACCAGGCAATCTTGTCCAAGCGCGAACCGGCGGGGACTTCGTGGTCGTATTTCCCGGTCAGAAGACCTGAAGCCAAAGGGCTCCACACGACGACGCCCATGCCGTTTTTCATCGCCGTGTCTCGGACCTCGGCTTCGAATCCCCGTTCCAGCAGGCTGTATTGCGGTTGTTCCACCTGGGGCCGGTAGAGATTTCGGGCTTCGCAGAGTTGATTCGCCTCGCGCAACTGGGAGGCATTCCATTCGCTGGTCCCCCAGTAGAGGACCTTGCCTTGGTGGACGAGGTCGTCCATGGCCCGCGCGGTTTCTACGAGCGGCGTTTCCGCGTCGTGGCGATGGCAAAAATAGATGTCGAGGTAATCCGTCTCGAGGCGCTTGAGGCTCTTCTCGACGGATTCGAAGATGTGTTTGCGCGAAAGCCCGCGGTCGTTGACATCGTCGCTCATCGGCCAAAACAGCTTGCTCGAAATCACCAGCTCGTGCCGGGGAAAGGACTTGAGAATCTTGCCCATCGCGCGCTCGGACTCGCCCCGGGCGTAGACGTCGGCGATGTCGAAAAAATTGATCCCCGCTTCGTAGGCGGCGCGGAGAATCTCGCGGATCGCCACCTCGTCGGTGACGCTGCCGCCGAAGGTCGTCCAACCGCCGAGTCCGAAGGCGCTGACTTTGGTTCCGCATTTTCCGAGAGGACGGTAAGGCATGGTGGCTTGAAACATGGGATTCCTCCAAAAGAGACCGGGTAAGCTTATCCGAAAAGCGGAGAATTAGAAAAGCGACATTTGGGGAGCCGCGGGCCGACGGAAGGATTCCGTCGAAAGCTGGACGCCGCGTTGGGATAGGCCCGCTTTCTTCAGGCCCACTTCGAACAATTGCGCGATCTGCTCGGCGAAAACGCCGGCTCCCGTCTGGCGCTTTCCGAAAGCCGCGTCATAGAGCTTTCCGCCGCTCAGCTCTTCCAGTCGGTGCAGGACCTTTTCCTTGCGGTCGGGGAAATGTTCCTGCAACCAGGCCGCGAAGAGCTCCTTCAATCCGAAAGGCAGGCGCAGCATGACATAGCCCGCGGATTTCGCCCCGGCGCGAGCGGCGGCCGTCAAAATGGCCGGAATCTCGGAATCGTTGAGCGCCGGGATGATCGGGGCCGTCATCACGCCAACGGGAATTCCCGCCTTCGCGAGGGCCTCGACGGCTTCGAGCCGATGCCGCGGAGAAGAGGCCCGCGGCTCTAGCTTACGCGCCAACTCGGCGTCGAGGGTGGTGATCGAGAGGAAGACGGTGGCGGC
>JAIOPF010000383.1 GCA_021414045.1 Deltaproteobacteria bacterium
GATGGGTGTCATGTCATTCCTTTAAGGGGGAATTACCGCGGGTATCGCGGTCGATGGAGGAGTGCTTCCGTGCCCCGAGCACTGTTGTCTTATTTTCGGTCAAATAATCGAATAGTTGCGATTTACGAACAGCCTGCCAAGCTTATTGCCCCGCGGGCTGAGCGCCCGAAGGTCCCGACGAGGGACGAGCGGTACTAGGCTGAGCTTGGGCCGGGGCCGTGAGCGAATCGGGCCTTGTCGGCGATACTCCGGCGGCTTCCGTCGGCGCCGTCCCCGCGGGACGCGGAACGGATCCGGCTTCGCTGCGTTGATCCGGAGAATTCGATGGACGTTGACCGGGGGCCGAAGATCCCGAGGTGGTGGAAGTTCCAGCGTCGACTTTTGGCAAAATACTGCCCGAAGTGTTGCCCGAAGAATTGATCGTCGGTTGCATGGGAGCCGACTCCGCGGGAGCCGCCTCGATCTTGCTGTAATCCACCAATTGTTTGAGCAAGCGCAGCTCGGTCAGACCGTGGGAAAGCTCCCACCAATCCTGCATGTTACGTTTCGGAATCGCGGCGAGGGCATTGACCTTCTGTTCGACCACGTCGTGATACGCGGGACCAACGCTTTGTTTCTCCAACTTAAATTGGAACTGCTCCACGGGTATCGCTTGAAACTCCGGAATCGCCGCCATGAGAGGGGACTGAGACACCAGGAGCTTGCCTCCCACGTTGAAGGTCAAAACTCGACCGAGCAACAATGGCGCATCCTTGATCTTCACCCTGGGCACTGCCTTGCTGTGCACCGGAAGCCCCGCGCCGGCTTTCCCTTTAATGCCGCCCTGGGTTTGGGCCGAAGCGCTGCCCTCCAACCAAGAAAGCAACCGCAAGGAACTGGTCTTCAGGCCGGGAGTCGCCGTCGGTGTCGGCACTGGCTGCGGAGGCGCCACGATCGCGAGCAGGTCTTTCATCATGTTTTCGACGCCGGGCAAATCATCCATGGGCTTGACGCCCATGACGTTCTCCACGCCTAAGCCCATGAAATCGTCCTCGAGGGTTCGCTGCACCTCGGCCCAATCGACGATCACTTGACTGATCAAGAGCGAGGCATCCTCGGCCTCGAGATCCTTGGGGGCGACGGCAATATCAAATTTCCCAGTGGCGGGTTTGAGCATGTCGATCAAGCGGTTGGTCGACATCATCGCGCGCAGTTGCTGGATGCGGAACTCCGAATCCACGGCCCAGAAGAAACTCACGAAGCGCGGAAAATCCTCGGCGATGATTTCTTTGCTCCCGATCTTGGCGGCGATTCCGAACTGATTGGAGGCTGCCTGGAAGGCCTCGGGATTGGTCCGGAACTTTTTGACGTTCTTTTCCAAAATCCCTTTCAGCTTTTCGGCCAAGTCTTCGGGGGTGGGCGACGGAGTCGCGTCGCAGACCGGGCAAGTCGGGCAAACCTGGGGAGGCGTTTCGGCTTTTTGTTCCACCGCTCCTCCGCAAGCGAACAAGGCGGTGAGACCGCATAAGAAAAGGCCCTTACTGACCGAGCGCATCAAGGCAGGCTTCATGGTTCCTCCGAAGGATAATAGGGAGTGCTTAACTAGCTAACAACTGCCGCAGGACGTATTGCAAGATCCCGCCGTGGCGATAGTATTCGATCTCGTCGGGCGTGTCGATTCTTAAGGTGACGGAAAAGGATTTCTCCCCTCCCTCGCCTTGGGCCTTCACCACCAGCTTTTGAAAGGGCTTCAGTCCTGCCGAAATTCCGGCGATGGTCACCTGTTCGCGGCCCGTTAATCCTAGCGAGGTCCAGCTCTGGCCGTCGTCGAACTGCAGGGGCAAGACCCCCATGCCGACCAAGTTGCTGCGATGGATACGCTCGAAGCTCTCGGCGATCACCGCGCGCACCCCGAGCAAGTAAGTGCCCTTGGCCGCCCAATCGCGGGACGAACCAGTGCCGTATTCTTTGCCGGCGAATATCACCAGAGGGACGGACTCTTTCTGGTATTTCATGGCGGCGTCGTAAATCGACATTGGCTCGCCGTCGGGCAGATGCTGGGTTATCCCACCCTCGGTGCCAGGCAGCATCAAGTTTTTGAGTCGGATGTTCGCGAAGGTTCCGCGCATCATCACTTCATGATTACCGCGCCGAGCGCCGTAGCTATTGAAGTCTTCCGGCTTCACGCCCAGACTTTGCAGATATTTTCCCGCGGGCGAGCTGGCCTTGATCGATCCGGCCGGGGAAATGTGATCGGTGGTCACCGAGTCTCCGAGCAAGGCCAAAATCCTGGCCTGGCGAAGGTCCTGAATGGCTCCCGGTTGTTTCGGCATGCCTTCGAAATAAGGCGGATGCTTGACGTAGGTGGAGGCCGGATCCCATTGGAAAGTTTCGCCCTTGGGAACTTCCAATTTCTGCCAACTCTCGTCTCCTTTGAAGACGTCGGAGTAGGTCTTGCCATACATCTCGGGCTTGATCGAGGCCTGGATCGCGGCCTCGATTTCCGCATTGCTGGGCCATAGGTCCTTGAGAAAAACTTCCTTGCCTTGGGAGTCCTTGCCGAGCGGCTCGCGATAGAGATCGATGTCCATCCTGCCGGCCAAGGCGTAGACCACGACCAGGGGCGGCGAAGCCAAATAATTGAAACGAACCAAGGGATTGATGCGTCCCTCGAAATTGCGATTTCCGGAAAGCACCGCCGACGCGACCAAATCCTCGCGTTCCACCGCCTCGGCGACCGGCGCCGGGAGAGGACCGCTATTGCCGATGCACGTGGTGCAACCGTAGCCGACCAAATTGAAGCCGAGCTGTTCGAGGGCGGGCATCAAGCCGGCCTTCTTGAGGTACTCGGTCACGACGAGGGAGCCGGGAGCCAGGCTGGTCTTGACCCAGGGTTTGCTTTTCAAGCCCCGCTCCACCGCCTTCTTCGCGACCAATCCCGCCGCGAGCATGACCGAGGGATTCGAGGTATTCGTGCAGCTCGTGATCGCGGCGATGACTACCGCGCCTTGTTCCAGGTGAGAGCAATCGCCATCGCCGTGTTTGACCTCGGCGCACTTGCCCAACTCGCCAAGCTCGCTTCGCGAAGCGTCTTCATGGAGGCATTGCGGCTGCGACCCGCCTTCGGAGACCCAATTCGCGACTCGCTTCGGGTCGACCTTCTCCAACTTGCCCTTGAGCATGTCCCGCAGAGCTTCCCGAAACAGACTTTTGGATTGTCGCAGCGGCACGCGATCTTGGGGACGCTTCGGACCCGCCAATGAGGCCTCCACCGTCGCCAGATCCAACTCCAGCGTGTCGGAAAATACGGGATCCGGCGTCGCATCGGTCCTAAACAGTCCCTGGGCCTGGGCGTATGCCCGCACCAGATCGACTTGGTCGGAGCGGCCGCTCAGCTCGAGGTAATGCA
>JAIOPF010000333.1 GCA_021414045.1 Deltaproteobacteria bacterium
GGATAGGGAATATTCTGGAAATCGGTCCCGAACAAAAGCTTGTCCGGATTTTCGGCCAGCCATTCAAGGTGGACGGGATTCGGGAAATACCCGCCAATGGCCATGGTCGTGTCGAGATAGAGGTTGGGGTTGTCTTTTAGCATGCCGATGAAGGCGTCCATTTCCTCGAATCCCAAATGCGGCACGATGAAGCGGAGCTTGGGATATTTTTTCACGATCTTCTCGAAATGCTTGGCGCCGCTAAGCGAGGTGACGTCGTAACCATAGCCTTGGGTGGGTTTGTCCTTGAAGTGGGGGCCATTGCCGCAATGGAGGAGGACGATGCGGTCGTAGGCCTGGCAGATCTCGTAGACTTCCTCCATGCGTGGATCTTCGGGAGCCATCTTTTGCACGTGGCAATGGAACTTCAGTCCCTTGAATCCGAAATCCTCGAAACAACGCCGCAGGATGGAAGCTTTTTCCGCGTCGTCCGGATGAAGGCTCCCGAAGGGCGTGATGAAGTCCTGGAATTTCTTGCCCAGCTCATGGGCGAAGGCGTTGAGCCCATCGGCCATCTCCGGCTTGTGAGGGTAGTGCAAGGAAACGCAGTGGGTGACGCCCTCGGCTTTCAGCTGTTCGACGGCCTGGTCGGCGTACTGCTTGTATTCGATGGGCCAGGCGTGGGTCTCGAACCAGCGCCACAGGGCATCCATCAGGCGGTCTGGAAAAAAGTGGGTGTGAAAGTCGATGATTTTCATGCTACGGCTTTTTACCATGGAAATTCGCGATCCCGACTATCAAAAACGCATTGAAGCCCTCTTTCAAAAAGCGCCGTTCTTGAAGAATCTCGGTGTCCAGTTCGTCGCCTGCGGACCGGGTTGGTGCGAGGCCGGCTTGGAGATCCAGAACTATCACAAACAGCAAGATCGCCTGGTGCATGCGGGAGTCATCGCGACCTTGGCTGACCATTGCGCCGGCGGCGCGGCCGGCACTTTGGTCGCCGCGAATGAGATCATCCTCACGGTGGAATTCAAGATTAACCTGTTGCGTCCCGGGAAGGGAACTCGCCTGCGAGCCAAGGCGACGGTGCTCAAGCCGGGAAGCCGTTTCGTCATCGCCGAGTCCGAGGTCTATTCCGTCGTCGGCGAGGAAGAAAAACTCTTGGCGAAGGCCATGGTGACTTTGGCGGTGCTTCCAAAGCAGGCCGAAGACGAAAAAAAAGACGAGGCCTAGAGGCCTCGTCTTTTCAGGAGGATCGTCAAGTCTTTTAGCCGCGCTTGAAGGCGCGTCTTTTGCTCCAGATCGTGGAAACCGCCAAGAGCACGGGGATTCCCCAAGCGTCGGAATTGGAGGAGAGGGTGCTCTTCTGCAAGGAGCAACCCGCGTTGCCGTCGGCAGCTTGTCCGTCGGTCACCAAGATATCGGAAGGGGAGTCGGCGGTCACTGCTATCTTCGAATCTCCAGCATCCGCAGGATTTCCGTTTCCAGCTTCGGCGTCGGTGGAAGCGGTCGTGTCTCCGTTCCCCTGAGCGCTTCCATTGTCTCCAGAGTTATTTGTGTTCGAGGGAGGGGTGAACTGAATCGGGTGCGTCAGGTGAATGGTGCCGTTACCCGAGTTGGAGTTATTCGTGTCCGCGTCTAAATGGTCCGCGGCGTTTTGGCATTGAACGGCTTTATTGTGGACGACGCCATAATTGACTTCCTTTTGCTGGTCCCTGTTCAAGTCACGAACGACGGAGAATTCGGGGTATTCGAATCCTAAATAGAGACCTTTGTAATCCGGGTTGTCGTTGGGGGAGTAATGGTAGTCGATTTGGTGAAAGTTGTAATTCGTCAATCCGAGTTGGTCGACATAGTCTTTAAAAGGAAAGTTGTTCCTTGGGACCGTTTTTCCCGACCACCAGAAGATTTTGAGCAAGGGCGCGATGGTTCCATCATGAGGCGCCGCCACTTCATGAAAAGCGGGATTGTAGCAATTGGTGTCGCCAACATGCATTTCCTCGGTGAGTGCCGCTATTTTTGCTTGGTCTAGGTTTCCAGTCAGCGAGGTTCCAACGCATTTTTCGTAGTCCGCTTTGACGTTTTCATCCAGGATCCCATAGAAGGAGTGACCTTTAGTATGGGCA
>JAIOPF010000338.1 GCA_021414045.1 Deltaproteobacteria bacterium
GGACCGACCTTGTCGGAGGAGCTGATGGCCGGGAATCCGGCGGGAGCGACGGTGGCCTCGCATTTCGACGAAGTATTGCGCAAGACCCAATCCTTGTTCGCGGGCTGCCCCTTGCGGCTTTACGGGGGGCGCGACGTGATAGGAACGGAGATCGGCGGGGCCTTCAAGAACGTGATCGCTCTCATGGCGGGGGCCGCCCACGGACTCGGTTTTGGGGACAACACGAAGGCCCTGATCGTGACGAGGGGGCTCTATGAAATGAGCCTCTATGGCGCCGCGCTCGGCGCCGAGCCGGCGACCTTCACCGGTCTCGCGGGAATCGGCGACTTGATGGCGACCTGCAGCTCGACCTTGAGCCGCAATTTTCGCACCGGCATCCGCTTCGCGAAGGGCGAGGCGCTCGAGGGGATCCTTTCGGCTTCCAGCCAGGTCGTCGAGGGCGTGCCCGCGACGCGGGCGATCCACGAGCAATCCCTTCAGCTCGGCCTGAACCTGCCGATGGTGAGGGCTGTTTACGGTGCTTTTTTCGAGGGTCTTCAGGTTCAAGACCTCTTGCATCAATTGATGGAGCGCCAGCCGGGCCGCGAGAACTCCCTTTCCAAGGGCGCCGCGTGACCATGCTCCAGGCCTATCCGCTCAGCATCCGAAACGACCGTAAGCTCCCGGAAATTTATTCCGGACCGGTTTTCGTTTGGGACATCGACAAAACTTACCTTTCGACGCGGTTTTCCTCCTGGAGAGGGTTGGCGCGGGTTCCCGTGGAATTTTCCATCGACAAACTGGCGATTCCCGGAATGCCCGAGGTCTTGCGGGGCCTGCGGCGAGGCCCCGGAAAACGGGTGGCCTGCGTCCCCTTGTTTTTCATCTCGGCCAGTCCGCCTTTTTTGCGCGGATCCATCGAGGGTAAGATGCTTCACGACGGCGTCGAGCACGACGGGATCACCTTCAAGGATTGGTGGAAAACCCTGATGCAGCTGCGACCCGACCGGCTCTTGGACCAACTCGGCTTCAAAATGGCCGCCTTGCTGGTGGGTCGGCAAAGCCGCCCGCGGGCCCGAGAATATCTCTTTGGCGACGACTATGAAAAGGACGCCGAGGCTTTTTCGATCTACGCCCGATCCTTGCGCGGACAGCTCCGGCCCCCCGAATTGGAGGACTTGCTCGAAGCGGGAGGAGTGAAGGAGTCGGACCGCCGTTGGATAGGAAATTTATTGGAGCGTTTGCCGGCTCGACATGGACGCGTCGCGAAGATCTACATCCATCTCGAAAAAAATACGCCGCCCCGGGATTTTCGCCGGTTCGGACACGATTTGGTGCCCGTGAAGGGCGCCCTGCAATTGGCCTTGGCCTTATTCGAGGAGGGTTTGGTGGACACGGGTACCGTATTCGCGACACGATTGGCGGTGGAGTCCGCGCCTCGTTATCGCTTCGGAAGGATCAAGGAAATGCTGAGCGACGCCTTGGCCAGAAAAATAATTTCCAGGGAAAGATTTCGAAAATTGCGAACGATCTAGAGAGGAGGAAACCGCCCATATTCTCGCGAGCTAGCGGAGAGGGGCGGGAGCAAGAGCCAATTCCGTGCCAAATCCATAAAAAAAACTTTATGGCTCATGGCGTCATGAAAATTTATTCAAGTAATGCTTGGGGTAATGCCAGAAGATCGTTTATAAATATCCGCGAAGGGGGAAAGATATGAATCCAATCTTCAAGTTCTCTTCTCGAAAATTGATAGGCACGATGGCTTTTGTGATGGTGTTTGGTATCGGTCTTGCGGCCGAGGCAAGCAGCGGACTTCGTGTTATCAGCGCGGGTCCCGTCAGTTTGGGTCGCGGCGGCGCGGGCACAGCCAAGGATCCGACTTCCAATACCATCTTCATTAACCCGGCAGGCATGAATGACGTCGGTAACCAGGCCGACCTCAGTTTCACCGTCGCCTTTCCCAACACCCATATGGGAAGTTCCCTAGCCCCGGCTGGGAATCCCGACGCGGTGAACGTGAATGGCAGTGACGACGCCGTCATCCTTCCCGACGGCAGCGTCGTTTTCAGCTTCATGGAAAACAATAAGTTGTCCTTCGGCGTCGGCGCATTCTTCTCCGCGGGCTTCACGGTCGATTTCCCCGTTTCCCGCTTCAATAAGGCGATCACGGGCAATAAATATGACCGTTCCGGACGTTATGCGAATCTCAAAATG
>JAIOPF010000334.1 GCA_021414045.1 Deltaproteobacteria bacterium
TAGTAATCAGTGCATTGGTAAAACACGTCAGCGCGTTCACTCAGAACGCAAAATCCATGAGCAAAACCGGCGGGCACGAAAATCTGCCCCTTATCCTCAGCTCTGAGGCGAACCCCTACCCATTCACGAAAGGTTGGGGAGTTTGGGCGGACGTCAACCGCAACGTCGAAGATTTCTCCTTGCAGCACGGTTAACAATTTTCCCTGCGGATTTTGGTATTGGTAGTGGAGTCCTCGAAGCGTTCCCTTGACCGAAGAGGAAAAATTGGTCTGGACGAATTCGGTGGGGATCCCTCCAGCTTCGTATTTCAGCTTTTGCGAAATTTCCAAAAAATACCCACGAAAATCGCGGTGAATCTCGGGCTCCACTAGAAGAACCCCAGGCAACCTCGTTGATTTAAATTTCGGCGACATTTGAATTTACTCCTCCAAAACCTGCATCAAATATTTCCCATACCCATTCTTATCCAACTCCTTCGCCAAACGCCCCAATTGCTGTGCATCGATAAACCCCTGCCGATAGGCGATCTCCTCGACGCAGCTCACCTGCAAACCCTGCCGCTCTTGGATGGTCTGGATGAAACTGGAAGCCTGATGCAGCGAATCAACGGTGCCCGTGTCGAGCCACGCGAAACCGCGCCCCATCAATTCGACGCTCAACTCTCCGCGGCGCAGGTACTCGAGATTGACGTCGGTGATTTCGAGCTCGCCCCGCGCCGAAGGCTTCAGCGCCTTGGTGATCGCGACGACTTGTCGGTCGTAAAAATAAATTCCTGGGACAGCATAGCGCGATTTCGGCTGTTTGGGCTTCTCTTCGATGGTCAGGACCTTGCCCTTCGCGTCGAATTGCACCACTCCGTAGCGCTCGGGATCCTGCACCGCGTAGCCGAAGACCATCCCGCCCTTTTCCAATCGACTGGCCCGCATCAGGATCTCGGAGAGTCCGTGGCCATAAAAAATATTGTCACCCAAGACCAAGCAAACGGAATCACCGCCGAGAAATTCCTCGGCGATGAGAAATGCCTGGGCGATGCCCTGGGGCGCGGCCTGCTCCGCATACTGAAAACGCAGGCCCAACTGGGCGCCGTCTCCGAACAATTTCTTGAAGTGCGGCAAGTCGTGGGGCGTGGAAATGATCAAAATTTCGCGTATCCCGGCCAACATGAGAGCCGAGAGCGGATAGTAAACCATCGGCTTGTCGTAGACCGGCAGCAATTGCTTGCTGATGGCCCGGGTCACCGGATAGAGGCGGGTTGCGGACCCGCCGGCCAAGAGAATTCCCTTCATAACTGGTATTGCCTCCTCATCCAATCCCGATAGTCCCCGCTTTGGACCTGGCGTACCCATTCCGAGTGATCCAAGTACCACTTCACCGTTTTTTCCAGGCCGGTTTCGAAAGATTCCTCGGGACCCCACTCCAGCTCGCATTGGATCTTCATGAAGTCGATGGCATAGCGCCGGTCATGCCCGAGACGGTCCGTGACAAAAGTCTTGAGCTCGGCATGGCCGCCGCCCTTGCGGGGGACGATGCGATCGAGGATGGCGCAAAGCGAATCGATGACCTGAAGGTTGCTCCTCTCGCTGCGTCCGCCGATATTATAAGTCTCGCCCAAACGGCCTTGTTTCAGGATGGTCCAAAGAGCGCGGCAATGATCGCGGACGTATAACCAATCCCGGACGTTCTTGCCGTCGCCGTAGATCGGGAGAGACTTGCCCTCGAGGGCGTTGACGATCATCAACGGAATCAGTTTTTCCGGGAATTGATAAGGCCCGTAATTGTTCGAGCAATTTGAAAGGGTCACCGGCAATCCATAGGTATGATGGTAGGCGCGCACCAGGTGGTCCGAAGCGGCCTTGGAGGCCGAATAGGGGCTGTTCGGATGATAAGGGGTGTCCTCGCGAAAATGACCTTCTTCCCCCAGGCTTCCAAAAACCTCGTCGGTGCTCACGTGGTGAAAGCGCTTGATCTTGTCCTTGTGGCGGCGGGCCAGCTCGAGCAGGCGAAAGGTTCCGACCACGTTGGTTTGGATGAAGTCGTCCGGCGCTTCGATGGAGCGGTCGACGTGAGATTCGGCGGCAAGATGGCAAATAGTATCGATTTCGTGGTCGAGCAAGATTTTTTCGATGGCCGCCTCATCCGTGATGTCGGCTTTCACGAAGACATAACGGTCCGGAAAGTTTTTATCGACGCCCTCCAAAGAGCCGAGATTTCCGGCATAGGTGAGCTTGTCGACATTGACGACCTTGCCCGCAAAACCGCTCTCTTCCAAGAGATAGCGGACGAAATTCGCTCCGATGAATCCGGCGCCGCCGGTGACCAAAAGATTTTTCACGATGCCCTCGCCTCTTCGATTAAGCGGTCGCGATATTGCGTCACGAAGGCCGCCAGGTCTTCTTTCCAATCCCTCATCTCGGAGAGTCCTTCATTGATAAGTCGACGGTTGGCCAATCGCGAATTGGCGGGGCGCCGCGCGGGAGTCGGATATTCCGCCGTCGTGCAGGGACTGAGCCGGGCCTCGACCTTCATCAAATCAAAAAATTCCCGCGCCACCTCGTACCAGGTCGTCGCCCCCTCGGCGGCGGCATGGTAAATGCCGCCCGATTCGGAACGAATCAAGCGACGAATCTGCACGGCGATCCGGTGCGACCAGGTCGGAGCGCCCCATTGATCGTTGACTACCCGCAAGGCCTGACCGCTCAAGGCGCGTTTCAGGACGGCCTTCAGGAAATTCGCGCCATGGATTCCGTAAACCCAAGAGGTGCGCAAGATCAAGGACTCGACGCCCGAACCCAAAATCTGCCTCTCACCTTCCAGCTTGGTCAAACCATAAAACGAAAGCGGACCAGTGGGGTCGTTCTCGACGTAGCATTCCAGAGGGCTCTTCGCGCCGTCAAAGACGTAATCGGTGGAGAGATGCAAAAGGGGCAAACCGCGTTTCCGGCAGGCCCAACCCAGCAAACCTGGGCCTTCCGCATTGATTTTCCAGGCCAAGTCGCGTTCGGTCTCGCAGGCGTCGACTTTGGTGAAAGCGGCGGCATTGACCATTAGGCCCGGACGATGTTCTTGCAGCGCGCGCGCAATACCCTCTTCCTTGGAGATATCCAAAAGGCCCTTCCCCAAGGCGACGACCTCGAAATCTTGGCTCAACAATGCCTGGAGGTCGCGGCCGACTTGACCCTCGCCGCCGGTGATCAGAATCTTCATCGGAGAGAAGCCCTAACGGAATAATTCCTTGAAGTCACCCCGGAAATTCCCTGTAAAATAGGGCCAGACATGGCCATCCTGCACTTCCCACCCATCGAGACCGCCAGCCGCGAAGGCCTCCTCGCCATCGGCGGAGATCTCGAAGTGGCCTCGCTTAAATTGGCTTATGAAAACGGGATTTTCCCCTGGCCCACTGAAGAATACCCCCTTTTGTGGTTCGCGCCTCCTCGCCGGGCCATTCTTGAATTCAAGGACCTGCGCGTGCCCAAACGCATGCAAAGGGAACTCAAAAACAAGAAGTTCCGCTTCGCGATCGACCGCGATTTCTCCTCGGTGATCGAGGCCTGCGCCGAGGGCCGCACCCGTCGCTCGGACGGCACTTGGATCAACCCTATGATGCTCGACGCCTACCAGCGCTTTCACAAGGCCGGCCATGCCCACAGCTTCGAGGTCTACAATGAAGCAGGGCAACTGGCCGGAGGCCTCTACGGCGTCGGACTGGGCAAGATGTTCGCCGGAGAAAGCATGTTTTTCCATGAATCCGGCGCGTCCAAAGCGGCCCTGATTTATGCCGTGGAATATCTTAAGTCCAAAGGCGGCCGCTGGATGGACATCCAGATGATGACGCCCTTGCTCCGAAACTTGGGGGCCAAGGAAATCTCCCGCAAGGTTTTCATGGAAAAACTCGGCACCGCCGTGAAGGCCCCGCCCCTTTTCGATTTCCCGCCGGCGCGTCCGCATGACCACCCCTCTCACAGCCGCGATTGACAGCACCCCAACCCCGTGATTTAACGACCCTTCTTATGAGCGACGCAAAAGATACGGGCAAAGAATACAAAGACACCCTCAATCTCCCTCAAACCGACTTTCCCATGAAAGCCAATCTCGCCCAGCGCGAGCCCGAATTCCTCAAAAAGTGGGATGAAACGCGGATTTACGACAAGGGCATCCAAAAAAACGCCGGAAAACCCAAGTTCGTGCTGCACGACGGGCCCCCTTACGCCAACGGGCATATCCATTTCGGGCACATCCTCAACAAAACCCTCAAAGACATCTTGGTGAAATACAAGACCCTCGCCGGCTTCCAGAGCGAATTCATTCCGGGTTGGGATTGCCACGGCCTGCCCATCGAGCACCAGGTTGACAAAGAATTGGGCCCCAAGAAAAAAACCATGGACGTCGTGCAGATCCGCCAGGCCTGCCGCGCCTACGCGGGCAAATTCGTCGATATCCAACGCGCCCAATTCAAGCGCTTGGGAATCATGGCGAATTGGGAAGCGCCTTACCTGACGATGGATTACAGCTACGAAGCGGCCATCGCGCGCACCCTCGGAAAACTGGTCGGTAAGGGCATGGTTTACAAGGGCAAGAAGCCCGTGCACTGGTGCATCAAGGATCAGACGGCGCTGGCCGAGGCGGAAGTCGAATACGACAACCACCTTTCCCCTTCCATTTACGTCAAATTCGAATCGTTGGAGCCCCTTAAAGACGTCACGCCGCAAGTGGACGGCAAGAAGGTCAAGTTCATCATCTGGACCACCACCCCATGGACGCTGCCGGCCAATCTCGCCATCGCCATCCACAAAAGCTACACCTACGTCGCCCTCCAAGTCGGGGAAGAGATCTACATCGTGGCCGAGGGCCTGCTCGACCAAGTTCGCAAGACGCTCAACTTTCAAGAAGACCGCCTGCTCGACCGCATCCCGGCCAAGAAACTCGAAGGCATCCTGACCAAGCATCCCTTTTTAGAGCGCACTTCCAAGGTGATCTTAAGCGACCACGTCACCCTCGAAGCGGGCACCGGGGTGGTGCACATCGCTCCAGGCCATGGCCAAGAAGACTATGAAGTCGGCATGCGCTATGGGCTCGCGATCCTGAATCCCGTCGACAACGAGGGGAAATTCACCGCCGAAGTCAGCGTTCCCGAGTTGGTTGGGCAATCGGTCTTCCAGGCCAATCCTCAGATCATCGAGTTGCTCAGGTCCAAGGGCGCCTTGGTCAAGGCCGAAGAGACCAGCCACAGCTACCCACATTGCTGGCGTTGCAAGTCGCCGGTCATCTTTCGATCGACGCCACAGTACTTTATCTCGCTCTCCACCCATGACTTGCGCGGTCGGGCTCTCGACGCCATCCGCCGTACCGAGTGGATCCCGCATTGGGGGCGCGAACGCATCTACGGCATGGTCGAGAACCGCCCCGATTGGTGCATCAGCCGGCAGCGCAGCTGGGGTGTTCCCATCATGGGTTTCCGTTGCACCGCCTGCAAAGAGTCGCTGCTGCGCGAAGACGTCATCGAGGGCATTGCCAAGCGCTTCGAGAAGGAAGGCGCCGACGCCTATTTCAAGTACCCGGCGGAAGAACTGCTCCCCCCCTGCATTGCCTGCCCGCAATGCGGCGGGAAGACCTTCGAGAAAGAAACCGACATCCTCGACGTGTGGTTCGATTCCGGCGTCTCTTTCGCCGCTGTCCTCGAACAGCGGCCCACCCTGCAAATGCCCGCCGACATTTACCTCGAAGGCAGCGACCAGCATCGCGGCTGGTTCCATTCTTCTTTGTTGGCCGCCATCGGCAGCGAGGGGCGCGCGCCCTACAAGGCCGTCCTGACCCACGGCTTCGTGGTGGACGGCGAAGGCCGGAAATACTCGAAGTCGGCCAAGAACTACACGCCGCCGGAAGACCTGATCAACAAGCTAGGCGCCGAAGTGCTGCGTCTCTGGGTCGCCGCCGAGGATTACCGCAACGACATCCGCTACTCGAACGAGATCCTCGACCGCCTGGTCGAGACTTACCGGAAAATCCGCAATACCTGCCGTTTCCTGTTGGGCAACCTCTACGACTTCAACCCCGATCAAGACACGGTTCCGGTCTCGGAACGTCCCGAACTCGACCGCTGGGCGGTGGCTTCGCTGCAAGAGTTCATCCAGCGAGTGACCCAGTCCTACGAAAATTTCGAGTTTCACGTCATCTACCACTCGCTCAACCAATACTGCACGGTAACCTTGAGCGCCTTCTATCTCGATATCCTGAAGGATAGGCTCTATACCTCCAAAGCGGAGGGGCGCGAGCGACGCGCGGCGCAGAGCACCGTCTTCGAGATCCTGACGGCGATGACCCGACTGATGGCGCCGATCCTTTCCTTCACCGCCGACGAAGTTTACCAGCACACGCCCGCCCATTCGGCCAAGGCCGAATCGGTGTTCCTGAGCGATCTCCCCGTTGCCAACGAGAGCCTCATCGACAAGGCCTTGCTGGAGCGCTTCGAAAAGATCGATCAGATCCGCCAAGAAGTGCTGAAGGCGCTGGAAAAGGCCCGCCAAGAGAAGGTGATCGGGCATTCCCTCGAAGCCCAGGTCCGCTTGAGCGCCGAGGGAGAGTGGAAGAAATTCCTGCAGGAATACCTGCAATTCTGGTCGCACTATTTCATCGTCTCGCAGGTGGTGGTCGCCCCGGAATTGGACAATCCCACCTGGACCAGCCAAGCCATCGAGGGGCTCAAGGTCGAGGTGAAAAAGGCGGAAGGCGAAAAATGCGGCCGTTGCTGGACAAGGTCGATCACGGTCGGCAAGAATCCGGCGCATCCCGCGCTCTGCGACCGTTGCGGCAAGGTGCTGTCTTGATGCGAAAATACCTGCCGCTTTTCGTCTACCCCCCGATCGTCATCCTGCTCGACCAAATCAGCAAATATTGGATCGTCCAAAACATCCCTATCGGGCAAACGCGCCCCGTGTGGGCGGGTTTCTTCGACTTGGTGCATTTCCGCAATCGCGGGGTCGCCTTCAGCATGCTCGACGATCTTTCCGCCCAAGGTCATCAGTGGTTCTTCCACGTGGTCACGATCGCGGCGATCGCCGCCCTCTTCGGGATTTATTCCAAGACCAAGCCCGAAGAGCGCAAGATGCAAGTTCCCCTCGCCTTCATCTTCGGCGGGGCCGTCGGCAATTTCATTGACCGAATCACGCGGGGCGAGGTGGTGGATTTCCTTTACTTCCATTGGCACCACCGCATCGCCGAATTCGACCTGCTCGGGCATCATTTTCGCTTCTACTTGGCCTGGCCTGCCTTCAATATCGCGGATTCCGCGATTACCTGCGGGGCCCTCTATTTGGTGTTTCGGGTGATGTTCGGCCCCAAGGAAAAAGCCGCGAGCGCCTGAATTCCGGGGAAGATTTTTCGGTCGAAGTTCCTTGCTCGATGATCTATGTTCGAGGCTTATGCGCCCATTTCTCTATTATAGCCCCAATTTTTCCATCCCCAGCTTCGCCTTCATGCTGATGCTGGCCTCGCTGACCGCGACGATGGTGCTCTACAAGCTGGCTCCCAGGCGCGGACTTTCCCAGGTTGTCTCGCTGGACCTCGGCATCATCGGAACCATCATGGCGGTGATAGGAATGAGGGTGTTCCACATCTTCGTGGAAGGCCCTAACTATGCCTCGCCGGGTTATTCGAATTATTATTGGGAGCACCCCACGCACATGTGGCAGATCTGGCGCGGGGGCTTCGTCAGTTACGGGGCCTTTCTGGGCATCGGCGTCGGCTGGATCAGCTATTTAAAATGGCGCAAGCTGGACATGCTCACCTATCTCGATTTCGGCGCCTTGTTCGGATTCCCCATC
>JAIOPF010000335.1 GCA_021414045.1 Deltaproteobacteria bacterium
CGACCTACTGGTTCGAAGCCAGTTGCTCTATCCAGCTGAGCTAACGGCGCATGCTCTTATTATTAAGAGGCCTCTCAGTCAACGACTCATCCTAAATGGGGTGGGTAAAGGGACTTGAACCCTCAGCCCCTGGGACCACAACCCAGTGCTCTAACCAATTGAGCTATACCCACCATATTCCGTTTTTAAAACGGCGTTCCGCTTCTTTAAGTACCTGAATGATAAAGTCAATCGCAAAAGGTGAAAAAGCCGCGCCCGGCATGAAAAAGCCCTGAAGGTTGACCTTCAGGGCTCTTCGGATATTCATAAAAAACGAGCTTTTAGCCCTGGGCCCTGCGACGCAGCACCAAAACAACGCCGGCAGCAGACAACAAGCCAAACAGGCTCAGTCCCTGAGGAGCGGTAGCCTGCGGCGCGAAAGCGCAGCCGGCACCGGAAATATTGGTCGGGATATTTTTCACGGTCACGGTGGCCGAGGCGGAGTTATTATCCATATCGGGATCGATCATCGCTCCCGCAATCTCCGCCTGGTTGACCAAGTTCCCTTCCACGTCGGCCGTCACAACGATAGTGATGGTCGCCGAGGCGCCGTTCGCCAAGCCACCGAGTTCGCAGGTCACCTCGGTGTCGCCCGAGCAGGTGCCCTGGGTCGTCGTGGCGGAAACAAAGGTCAGACCCACGGGCAAAATATCGGTTACCACCGCGTTGATGGCGTCGCTGGGGCCGTTATTCGTGGCGGTGACCGTGAAGGTCACTTCATCGTCAACTTCAACGTTCGCATCGGAAACCGTCTTGGTAACGGATAAATCGGCCTCCGCAAGGGCCGCAGCGAATACGTCCTGCCAACCGCCATCCTGTCCTTCCACGTCGTCCGGCGGGTTGGAGTCGAACCAATCATAACCCAGAAAAATAATATCTCCCTTGCCAAAGGGAATGATGGCCACGACCGCCACGGTGGCATCGGCATACACGCTGAGCGTTCCTGGAGGCAGGCTTGTCAGATCCAAGCCCTCCGTCGCATTATTCGCAGGAAGCGAGGCCGGCGCGACGTCGAAAATAGTGCCGGTGAGGACTCGATTCGTCGGATCGGAGACGGTCGTATTATTCGTGACAGCGAATCCAAAGACGGCGTTAAGCAGGCTCGGCGTGAAACTTGTGTCGTTGGTCCCATCACTTCCGATGATCATACGTCCGCCGTTCTGGACAAAGTCGCGGATCACCGCGCGGGCGGCGTCGTCGAGATCGGGATTGAGTTCGGCCACCTCTTGTTCGGGCATCACGAAAGCGGGGTTTCCAACAAAAGCATCGGTAAAAGCCGTCGCCGTGATCCCGGTAAAGGGGAAAACGTCGTGACCAAATGAAATGATAGAGGCCTGCATGTTATCGGCTTCGGCCCCTGTGCCCCCTGCCGCGTCGACGTAAGCACCATTGTCAAAAAAAGCTACATTCGTAGCCTCGGCTGTCGCTATCCCAAAGATGTAGGCGCAAAGCGAGAGGCACGCTCCCAAAAAAAACTTCATTCTAGACATAGAAATCTCCTAAATTTTCGTAATGAAAGACCGCGACCCAATAACAAATATTCTATGAAAATTGTCAAATGTGGAAAAAAGGCGGCTTTGCGCCTTCTTATTTTGGACGCCGGCCTCCCGCAACATAGACAACCGCAAATACCCCGACCAAGATCGCCGAACCCAAACCGTATCCGAGATTAAGTCCGTCGTCCTTGGTGAGAAAATCCCCGGTGGTCGCTCCGATGGTGCTGGCCAACACGATGGCCGTCCAATAGCGGGCTTCGCTCGAAACCTTCGCCCGGTATTCCACCATTAAAACGGCGACGAATAAAGCTCCCAGCGCCAACGCGGCCCGCGCCGATCCCAAACCCAATCCATCGGAGGCGAAATCTCCCAAGGTGGTGCCCAAGGTGCTCACGACCAGGATGCCGGTCCAGTAACGGGCGTCGGTGCTCGGCAGCCCCATTATCTCGGAATTTCCCTCCGCGCGGCGCCGAGGCCAGAGCAAGAAGATCGCCCCCAGCAAAATCAAAAGCAAAGCGGTGCCGCCGCCGTATCCCAATTTCAAGGTGCGCGTCACAAAATCGGCCATGGTCGTTCCCGTGGTGCTGGTAACCACGATGGCCACCCAGTAACGGGCTTCATTGGGCGTTTTGGAACGCCTCTCCAGCGCCATGACGAAGGCGAAGAGGCAGATCAATCCGAGGGAACCCAAGCCGTAGCCCAGATGAAGACCCCGGGAAAGGTAATCGCCGAAGGTCTCGCCCATGGTGCAGGCGCCCAGGATCCTGGTCCAATAGCGGGCGTCGATGAAGGAGCGAATTTGCTTAGGCTGCATATTTCGATCGAGGGCTGAAGAAAAGGAGCTGAAATGAAAAGACGCGCCCAGCAGGATTCGAACCTGCGACCCTCAGCTTAGAAGGCTGATGCTCTATCCAACTGAGCTATGGGCGCCAAAGTCTGCCCGATCTAGCCCCGGAATATTCCAAAAATCCAGAAAGAATTATGGGATCAAGCCACCCCCGCAGAGGGCTTGACACGGCGCGTCCCGGGACATAGCTTCAAAAGTCCACGCTTTTTGGATGAGGAGAAGGCAAATGCCCAGCGCCCAGGACCTACTGAAACAGACCAAACAACAGATTTCCGAAGTCACCCCCGACCAACTCGTGGAACTTCAGAAAAAAAATCCGAACCTCGTCCTGCTCGACGTTCGGGAAAAAGACGAGCAAGAGCGCGGCGTCCTGCCGAACGCCAAACTCATCCCCCGCGGCCTGCTCGAGCTCAAGATCGAGGACGCGGTGCCCGACCGCAAGCAAGAGATCGTCGCCTACTGCGCCGGAGGCAACCGTTCGGCCTTGGCCGCGCTCAGCCTCAAGCAATTGGGCTACGAAAAGGTCCACTCGCTCATCGGCGGATATTCCAAGTGGGCCGGCGAAGGCCGCCCCACCACGCAAAAAGTTTTTCTCGATTCGCAAAAACTCGACCGCTACTCGCGACACATCCTGATGCCCGAAGTCGGCGAGGAAGGCCAAGTGAAGCTGCTCGAATCGAAGGTCTTCTTGGTGGGCGCCGGCGGATTGGGCTCGCCTACCGCCCTCTACTTGGCGGCGGCCGGCGTCGGTACCCTGGGCATCATCGACAACGACGTCGTCGACCGCAGCAACCTGCAGCGGCAAATCCTGCATAACGAAGGGCGCATCGGCGAACCCAAGGTCGAGTCGGCCAAGCAAACCTTGAAGGCCCTCAATCCGGACGTCAACATCGTGACTTACCGCGACCGACTGAGCCGCGACAACGTCATGGACATCATCAAAAATTACGACGTCATCGTGAACGGCTGCGACAACTTCCCGACCCGTTACCTGATCAACGACGCCTGCGTGTTCTTAAAGAAACCCCTCGTGGACGGAAGCATCTTTCGCTTCGACGGCCAGGTCAACGTGATCAAGCCCTACGAGGGCCCCTGCTACCGTTGCCTCTATCCCGAGCCCCCCCCGCCCGAGATGGCGCCTTCCTGCCAAGAAGCCGGCGTCTTCGGCGTCTTGCCCGGCATCATCGGCTGCATTCAGGCGATAGAAGTGTTGAAGCTGTTGCTCGGCAAGGGAGATCCCCTCGTTGGACGCCTGCTCATCATGGATACTTTGAAAATGAAGGTCCGCGAGATGAAGGTGCGCCGCGATCCGGCTTGCCCGGTCTGCGGCGACAACCCCACCATCAAAGAACTGATCGACTACGAATGGTTCTGCTCGATGGCCGGCGGCGATCCGCTGAAGCATTAGCCCCGCGAAATCGCCTTCACCATCCCTTGGCTAGATCACCTTCTTGACCGCGGGCGGCTTCCAGGTGCCGTCGAGCACAGAAGCCTTCGGCCAATAGAGCCGGAGCATGAGGACGAACTTTCCGGCCGGCGCGGGCAACCAATTCGACTCCTTGCCCTTCCCAGGCGAATCCTTCTGGATGTAGAAATCCAAAGAACCGTCGGCGTTGTATTTGAAGTCGAAGCGCGAGCTGAGCGTGTAACGGTTAAGCGGGTTCGCCACGAAGAAATACGCCGCGTCGTACATTGTCAGGGACCAGAAACCCTCGGCGGGAGGGAATTGCCCCTTGTCAAAATGGACGACGTATTTATTGGCGCCGTCATAAGGCTTTCCCTCCGCGTCCACCTCGGACATTGGATACACCGCATCCTCCGGGCGGTTGGCCCCAAGGCCCACCGCGGTGATATAGGCGCGCTGCAAGTAATCGCTGCCATAGAGGCCGGTCTTAGTTGAAAAAGTCCAACCGTTGACCAGAACCCCGGCGTTCTTCACCTGGCCCATGATTTTTTGCTGAGCGGCCGAGGGAATCCCTTCCAAAGCCTTGGCGACGGCTGGATCCAGCTTGCTCAACTCGAAATCCTTGCCGGGCTCAATCCCCAATTTCGCCATACTCGCGACGATGGGCGCGTCCGCCGCCGCGGGAGGGTTTTCTTTCATCAGCTTCGCAAGCAGCTTGAAATAGGCCCCGGCATCCAAGGAATGGACCTGTTCGCGCACCGGAGTCTTCATGTTGACGGAAGGGTCCACCACGCCCGGAGGAGGCGTATAGGGCTTGCCATAGGCGCTCAAGGGAACGAGGGAATATTGGGCCTGAATCGCATGGACCGCCTTGTAGTCTTCCGGAGTGCCGGTGCAATAAGTTCGACCCAAGATCCAGACCATGTTCGTGGGGGCTTTGTATTCGACCACGCCGGCCGGGACCGTCCCCTTCCAACCCGGACCGCTGATGAGATATTTTTGGGCCTTGGTTCCCGTGGTTCGTTTGCCCGGGACTTGAAAAACTCGGCATCAAGAAATATCGATCGGCCTCATCCGGAATGCTGAAGACATAGGGCTCTTTCGAGAGATCTAACCAAGCTGTCGAATACAAGGTATCGGCATTGGGGGCTGTGACGTCGCGAAAGGAGGCGTCGGGGTAGGTCTGGGAGTTATAAAATTGGCCCATGGGCGCATGGTTGCCCTCCGGCTTGACCGCATTGGTCATCACCCGCCGGGTTATTTCCATGGTGATCAAGGAATAGCCGTAAACATAGGCATCCGTTCCTATCTGAAGAGCCTCTTGCGGGGTGATGTCCGCAGCCGACGCCTGACCAGCGAATCCCATCCCCGCCACCGCCAAACACCCCGCCAAGAATTGAGTCTTGAGTCGTTTCATCGCCCCTCCCTTTCGAATAAGTTTCCGAACATTGTAGGGGCAAGGTTGGAGATCAGAAAGCGAATTCTCATCGAGAGGCGAGGAGCCTTTCAGTCGTAGATCTTGATTTTCACGACGTGCTCCCCATGAGAAGTCCAACCGAGATCGTAGCCGACCTCCGCGCCCTCCCGCAGGGATCTTTGGTCTTTTTCACCCACGAATCGCACCTCGTCGAGGTTGAAATAGACGTCGCGTCCGTTCCTATCCTTGATGAAGCCATAACGCGACTGCGGGAAAAAGCGCTGCACCCTCCCCCTAGGAAATTTTTCCACCAGGGGGGCCTCCGGCGCGTCTTCAGGATTCTCCGCGTTGTTGTCGTCGTCGGAAGACATGGTTCACCATCATCTCCAAGGGGACCGTGAAAAGCAAAAGCAAAATCGTGAAGGCCAGGGGCGCGAGCCAGGCGCTTTCCGGCACTCCCCATAACCGGAGCCAGCGCAGCCAAGGATCGATCAGGGGGCGGTGAAAGAGGAAGAGTCCGTAACTGTAGGCGCCCAGGCGTTCCAGGCCGAAGGGCGGAATCCAGGCCGCGACCAAGAACAAGGGTGCCATGAGTCCGATGGGATGCCAGGGATAAAAACTAGGAAGTTTCAAGCCCAAGAGGCCCAAGGCAAAAAGCGCCGCGGTGACGACCAGCCATTTCCGCTCGCTGCGCGTTCCGACTCTCGCCACCCAGATACCGAACCCAAACTCACCCAACTTCACGAAAGGAAAGCCCCCCATCGCCAGGAAGGGATTCCATCCCGCCACCTTCGGCAGCGCCAAAAAATGGGAAAGGAAGAAACCGAGGAAGAGACAAAAGACCAAGGCGATGTCGGGCTGCTTCAGGAAGCGGCGATGCAACCATGGATAGACGGCATAGAGATAAACCAAGGTCCCCAAGAACCACCAAGACGAATTGTAACTAAAGATGGTCTCGGCGCTGAAGTTCTGCAGAAAAACCGCCTTCAGCGAAAACTCAGCGACCAAATGACCGAGGTTTTGCGTCGTCAGAAATAGGAAGCCAAAGAAAAAAACCAGCAATGAAAGATGGTAAAGCGGAAGAATTCGGCGCAGCCGCCTCGAGTAAAAGCCCCAAGGCTCGACCACGCTGTCGCCGGAGGACTGCGTCAGGGCCCATCCGCTGAGTATGAAAAACAGGCTCGTTCCGAGGTAGCCCCATTCTTGCGGGTGGCTAGGAAGGCGGCCGAAATACCACTGGAACTGGTTTTCGACGCCGGTTTCGCGCCGAAAGTAATGATAGAAGACGATGCCCAGGATCGCCAGGCCCTTCAAGGCCTCCACCCCTCGAGAGAATTTCTCCTCGGAGCGGCGGGCGTTCATGCTTATTCCGAGAGGGCCTTCAGCACTTCGTCGGAATGTCCCGCGACCTTCACCTTAGGAAAGATTTTCTTGAGCTTCCCCTGATTGTCGATGACGAAGGTGGAACGGACGATGCCCATGAACTTGCGGCCGTAGAGGCTCTTCTCTTGGTAGACGCCGTACTTGTCCGCGACTTTCTTGTCCGAGTCGGACAAGAGCGTCAATTTAAGCTTGTGCTTGGCGATGAATTTTTGATGGCTGGCGGCGTCGTCGAAACTGACGCCCAAGATCACGGCGTCCTTCTTGGAAAACTTCGCGGCGTCTCCGCTGAAGTCGCAGGCTTCGGTAGTGCAGCCCGGAGTCATATCCTTGGGATAAAAATACAGGACGACGTTCTTCTTGCCCTTGAAGGAGCTAAGCTTGACCTTATTGCCGTCTTGGTCCGGCAACGTGAAGTCGGGAGCCGCGGCGCCCTCTTGGAGTTCTTTCTTGGCCATGGAGATTCCTCTAGATTAATTTGCTGACTTCTTTGGCAAGGGCGTCGCCCATCTGGGCCGTGGTTTTCTTCCCGCCCAAATCGGGCGTCTGGACTTTCTTGGCCTTCAAAACGTTGACCACCGCTTGATGGACGGCCTTGGAGGCCTTCGCTTCGCCGAGGTAATCGAGCATCATCGCGAGGGTCAGGACGATCGCGATGGGATTCGCGATTCCTTTGCCGGCGATGTCCGGGGCCGAGCCGTGCACGGATTCAAAAATCGCATACTTTTTCCCAATGTTCCCGCCGGGCACCAGCCCCAAGCCGCCGACCAAACCGGCGCAGAGATCCGAGACGATGTCGCCGTAGAGATTTTCGAGCAGCAAGACGTCGAATTGCGAGGGCCGCGTCACCAGCTGCATGCAGGCGTTGTCGACGATCATCTCGGCGTACTCGATGCCGGGATAGGACTTGGAGACCTGGCGGGCGCAGTCGAGGAAGAGCCCGTCGGAGAGCTTCATGATGTTGGCCTTGTGGATGGCCGTCACCTTCTTGCGCTTCTTGCGCTTGGCGTATTCGAAGGCGTACTTCGCGATGCGCGTCGAGGCGTCCCGCGTGATGACCTTGATGCTCTCGACGACGCCGGGGGCGATCTCGTGCTCGATGCCCGAATATAGATCTTCGGTGTTCTCCCGCATGATGACCAAATCAACATCTTTATATGGACTGATGGCGGGAAAGCTGAGCACCGGCCGGACGTTCGCGTAGAGCTCGAGCTTCTTGCGCAGCAGCACGTTGATGCTGCCGAAGCCCTTCGCGATGGGCGTCATCAAGGGTCCCTTGATGGCGACGCGGGTCTTTTTGATGAGCTTGAGGGTTTGGTCCGGCAGCGTGTCGTTGAATTTTTCGATCCCGGTTTGGCCGGCATAGGCCGGAAAGAACTGGAGCTTGACGCCGGTCGCCGCGACGACCTTCTTCATTTCGGCGCAGATCTCGGGTCCGATGCCGTCGCCTTCGATCAAAGTCACAGGGTAGGATTTGGCCATATCCCGGGATATTTAGGGCCCGGGGCTTCATCCGTCAATGAATTCGTTCCTGAGACGAAGGCGAGGCCCTATTCGCAAGCCTTGGGAATCGTCAGCGAGTCCGTCGGCTCGGTCCACCAGAAGGAAGCGATCTGAGGCAGATAATGAATGGCCTGAAAGTTGTCGCAGAACTGGTTCATCTTGCCGAAGAGCAAGGCGATGGTCTCGCCGGGATGGGTTTGGTAGAACTTCATGATCTCGCGAACCGCATAGGCCTCGGGCAATTCGAACATCAATCGTTGGAACTCGGGATCCTTGCGAACCTCGGCGCCTTTGCTGCCGTGCTTGATCCAAAGCTGGGCCAAATGGTCGTAGGAATCGCCGCTCTCCTCGGGTGAAAGGGTGCGATGCAGCGAGACGTCCTCGTGCTTGAGGGCATAGATGATGGCGGCTTGCTTGTAGGCCGCCAAAAGCCGGAAGTATTGGGGTTGTCGCTCCGAGGGAAGGTCGAGCTTGTTGAAGAACTTGGAAAAATCTCCCAAACCCTCCTTGACGTACTTCATCAAAGGCGCGCGATCTCCCGCGGGAAAATCCACCGGCAAATCCTCGACAAAGACGTGCTTCGGCGCCAAGCCTTCGAGGGACTTCACGATATGCCACTGGTATTGAATCGTGTCCTCGTATCCGTCCAGCGAAGCCAGGGTATTATCCATGTCGGGCATGGCGCCGTAGCTTTGCCGGAAGAAAAGAATGGTCCCGAATTTCTGGGGATCGCCGGTCAGGTCATAACGCGCCCGGTAGTCGCCACTGGTCAAGACTTGGCCTTGCGGGAGGAAGCCTTCGGGGGCTTTCGGGGGAACCGAAGCGCAGCCCGCGAACCCTCCCAAGGTGAACATCGCCAATCCGCTCAGGCTGGCATTAAAAGGATTGTCCGAATCGGGGATGCCTTGGCTTGAGGGAAAAGGGGAGTTCTTCCAGATCTCCGTCGAGAAACGCGAGAAAACGCTCTGACCGCGATACAAATCGAAGGCGGCTTGCCTCTCGAAGCTGGACCTGGCTTCCAGGCCGCTCAGCGACGCGTCGGCGCGGCAAACCAACTCGGGCTGCTTGGAAATGGGAAGGGAAAAAGAACGGTCAAAGAACGGTTCGGTCGCGGCGCGACAGACCGGATAAGTGTCATACGACATGGAGTGCCCCACTCAATTGTATTAGAACGCAGGCATTTGTCGGAAATCGGCGGAATTGGTTGCCTAAATTCCGCGAAAACCCGGAAAAACCCCGGTCAATACAAGGCGATGGAATATGGGCTTTTGGACTCGGGATGGTTGTGGAGCAGGTATTCCTTGTCCACGATGAAGTGCTCGCGGGTATAGCCCGCCTGCTCGATCTTCATGGTGTCCATGCGGATGGCGTCGCAGGGACAGGCCTCGACGCAGAGGGAACAGTAAACGCAGCGCAGCAGATTGATATTGTAGACCGCGGGGTATTTCTCGACGCGGGGATCGGGATGCTCGGCGGCGACGATCTCGATGCAATTCGCCGGGCAG
>JAIOPF010000336.1 GCA_021414045.1 Deltaproteobacteria bacterium
AAGGCGGTTGCCGCCGATGCCAAACTGGACAGCGAAGTCCTGGGAATCCAACCCAAGGTCGAAAAACAAGTCCAACCCAAGGCCGACTTCACGATGGCCTTCCCGCAACTTCCCAGCCGGGAAAAACTGGATTCGCTCAAGTCCTTGCAGGGCATGGTCGATCTCAGCAAGGTGGTGGTCGTCGCGGGCTTCGGCGAAGTGGGGCCTTACGGAGGCAGCCGCACCCGTTGGGAGATGGAGTCCAAAGGCGAGTTTTCGCTCGAGGGAAACATCGAGTTGGCCTGGGTGATGGGGCTTATCAAGTATCACAACGGCCAAGGCAAGGACGGAAAACCTTACACGGGCTGGGTGGATGCCAAGTCGGGCGAACCCGTCGTCGACAGCGAGGTGAAGAAGAAATACGAGGAGCAGATCGTCAAGCACAGCGGGATTCGACTGCTCGAACCGGGCCTCTTCGAGGGCTATGACCCGCATCGCAAGACTTTCCTACGCGAAGTGGTCGTCACCCGTGACATGACCCCCATCGAGATCGGTAGCAAGGAAGAAGCCGATCAGTTCAAGCTGCAGCACGGGGACAAGGCCGATGTCTACGAAAGGGGCGGCCAGTGGTATGTGGCCCTGAAAGCCGGAGCGACGCTGCGGGTACCCAAGGCACTGGACTTCAACCGTTTCGTGGCGGGGCAGATTCCCACAGGCTGGGATGCGGCGCGCTACGGCGTTCCGAAGGAGATCATCGATCAGGTCGATCCGACGACGCTCTATACCTTGGTTTCCACCGTCGAAGCTTTGGTGTCTGCGGGCATCACCGATCCCTATGAATTTTACGAATACGTCCACGTCTCTGAAGTCGGAAATACGACGGGCGGCGGCATGGGCGGCATGCGCAGCATCCATCGCAGTTTCTTCGAGCGCAAGCTCGAGAACCCGGTTCAGGGCGACATCCTGCAAGAGCAGCTGATCAACGTCATGCCGGCTTGGATCAACATGCTGCTGTTGTCTTCCTCCGGTCCCATCAAGACCCCGGTCGGAGCCTGCGCGACGGCCGCGGAATCGGTGGAAATGGGCGTCGAGACCATCCAAGGCGGCAAGGCCAAAGTCGTGTTTGTCGGCGGTTACGACGATTTTGGCGAAGAGGGAAGCTACGAGTTCGCCAACATGGGCGCGACGAGCAATTCGGCCGAGGAAATCGCCAAGGGAAGGGATCCCAAGGAAATGTCCCGTCCCACTTCCAAGACCCGTTCCGGTTTCATGGAATCCCAAGGGGCTGGCGTTCAGATGCTGATGTCCGCGGATATGGCGGTCAAGATGGGTGTGCCCGTCTATGGTGTTGTCGCCATGACGCACACCGCGACCGACGAACAGGGACGTTCGGTTCCGGCGCCGGGTCAAGGGATCCTGACCGCGGCCAAGGAAAAGAAGGGCGGCCTCACTTCGCCCTTGCTCGATCTGGAATTCCGTCGTCAGCAGATGGACGCGGAACGGGAGCGCATCCAGGCGTGGAAGGCGGCGGCGACCAAGCGTCTGGAGGACAGCGTTGCCAAAGCCGGGGGAGAGCCTGGTGCAAAGCTCAACCAGGCAGCACTAGACCAGCAGAAGGCCTTCATCGAACAAAATGCGGCGAGGATGGAGAAGGCTGCCTTGGCTCTCTATGGCCAGGAGTTCTACAAGGAAGATCCCAGCATTTCGCCTCTGCGCGGAGCTTTGGCCGTCTTCGGGCTCACGCCCGATGACATCGCGGTCACCAGCTTCCACGGCACCTCGACGGCGGCCAACGACAAGAACGAGAGCGCGGTTGTCAATCAGCAGATGGAACATCTTGGACGCAGCGAAGGCAATCCGCTGTTGGTCATCGCCCAAAAGTGGCTCACCGGCCATCCCAAGGGCGCGGCGGCGGCTTGGATGTTCAACGGCCTCGTGCAAACGCTGCAGAGCGGTCTGGTTCCGGGCAACCGGGCCCAGGACAACGTGGATCCAACGATGCGCGAGAACAAGCATCTGCTGTATCCGAACCGCACCATCCCCATCGAAGGCATGAAGGCGGGCTTGCTGCAGAGTTTCGGTTTCGGCCAGGCTGGAGCCCAGATTCTCTTGATCCATCCGGATTACCTCTTGGCCACCATGCACCCCGAGGCGGTGGAGGCTTACGCCGCCAAGCGCGCGGTTCGCGAGGATTCGGCCATGCGGCGTTGGCAGGACGGCCTGACCGCCAAGCGGCCCTTGCTGATTCCGAAGACGGAAGCTCCCTACACCGCAGATGAACGCAGCAGGGTGTATCTGGATCCGACGGCTCGGGCGAGGTTCTTCCCGCAAACGGGAAGCTGGAGGTTCAGCGAACCCCCGAAGCCGGACGATAAAGGCGACAAAAAGTAGTTGGCCTTGGGGAAGGCTTCGGCCAGAATTGGCTCGGAGGTTCTCGTGCCCGACATAAAAGATATCCTCACGGAGAAGCGCCATCTAGAAGAGGCGGCGATGAAGGTCCTTGCCGACGCGGTCGGGGAGGGAGCCTTTGGCCTCGGCGTCGATATTCAGCGTATTTCCGATATCAACTACGAGAATTCCAATTTCCTCGAGCGGAATTTTACCCCCGCGGAGATCACCTATTGTCGGGCGGCTCCGGACGTCGCGGCCAGCTTCGCCGGCCGTTGGGCGGCGAAAGAGGCGGTGGTGAAGGCCAAGATGAATCTATTTCCCGAAGGAGGGAATTCGACGAAGGGCGGCGCCGCTCCGCTGATCGATATTGAGATCTTGCCCGGAGAATCGGGCGCCCCAATAGTGGTTCAACACGGTCATCCCGCGGAGACCTCCTTGAAGCTGGGAATTTCGCGGATCAAGGTGAGCATCAGCCATAGCGGGGATTATGCCGCGGCCGCGGCCGTCGCTCTCTCGAAGGCTAGTAAATAAGCGTGGATTCTTGTTCGGGAAACGGGTGGGCCGCTTTCGTGGTGAGGCTTTTCTGGGACTTCAAGTGGCGCTCCATGTGGTTGTACTCCGAGCGAATCGAGAAGAACTCCTCGTAGAGTTCCTCTTTGGTCAAGCCCTTGGGCTCGAAAACCAGATTGAATAGATTGTAATCCGCCCAACTCTTGTCCGACCGCAGCCTGCCTTCATCCCCGAGCGCCCGATGATAGGGGGTTCCGGGGAAGGGCGTGAAGAACAAGATGTTGAAGACGACCGGAAATTCCCGGAGAAAGCGGCGGATATTGAGGAAAAGTTTCCAATCCGTCCCGTCCGAGCCGACCATGAAATTCACGGCCGGCGTGATCCCGTAGTCGAAGAAGGCGCGGATATTCTTTTCGACCTTTTCCCGCTGGGATCGTTTCCATTTGCCGAGGTCTTGGAGGATATTGACGTCCAGGCTTTCCAGCCCGATGGAGACGACCTTGCAGCCGCTTTCCCCGAGCAACTCGAGGATTTCGGGATCGTCGGAAGCGGCGATGTCCAGCGAAGCGGTGTAAGAGACGCGTTCGGGAATCAGGGCATGCAGCAAATCTTTGGTGCGGGCCCGGTCGATGATGAAATTGTCGTCGCAGAACTCGACCTGATATTGGCTGACGCCGAGGACGGCGGCCGTCTGCTTGATCGCCCGGATGTCCGAGATCACCTTGTCGACTTCCTTTTTCCGATAGCGCTTATTGAAGAGATAAGTGGCGCTGCAATAGTCGCAGCCGCGCGGGCAGCCGCGGGTGCTCATCGTGGGGAAGAAGAAAAAACCGTCCTTCCTGGCACCCTGGGTCCAGGGCGCCACGAGCGAGTAGTCGATGGGAGTTTCCTTTTCCAGGGCGGCGAGCTCGCCGCGATAAAACTTTTTGGGTCGTCCCGCGGCGACGTCCTGCAGGTACTCTTCCCACAGGTTCTCGACCTCCCCGATGCAGACCGAATCGAATTTCGTTCCCGCTTCCTCGGGCAATACGGAAGCATGGATGCCTCCCATGATCGTCCGGCAATCGCCGCGCCGCTTGAACTCCGCGGCGATCTCATAGGCCCTTTCCGCCTGGTAGGTCATGGCGGTCACCGCGATCACGTCGTAAGAGGAGTCGAAATCGATGTCTTGGTAATTCTCGTCGACCAAGGTGACCGAATGCTCCTTTGGAGTCATCGATCCGAGCCGAAGGAGGTTGATGTTGAAGGCCCGGGAGAAAATTTCTTTGTACCAGTGATTGACGTAGATCTGGATCGAGGGATCCTCGCAGCGGTAGGTGATTCGGGGATGGATCAGGGCGATTTTCATGAATGAGGTCCGACGGTGTTATTTTAAGGCCCAAGGTAGCGAAAGGAAACCGATTAATGCCCTATTCCTTATCGGCTTGGGCTTGGGGCGGAGTTTCTCGTTCCAAGGCGTGTTTTTCACCCACCCGAGGCAATTTTAGGGGGTGAATCTTCCGATAGATAATTGAGGGGCTGCCCTGTAAAATGCAGGGATTCACCTGAGGGATCGCTATCCATGAAATTCTTCTTCATTTACGTCGACGACATCCGGGACACGGTCAAGTGCCACCTCGAAAAATCCCCGCTCGACGTTTCTGCTGTGCAAATTGAACAAATCATGAGTAATATCAAGAAGATACATGGTCCGAAGAATCCCTTGGGGGGTAATCCCAGGTTGGGGATTTTGACCCTCGCGGCCATCTTGCGCCAGCAATTCGGGGATCGCATGGAGATCCATTATTGCGACATGGCCTTCGATTGCCTCGAATCCGAGGATTTGAGGAAGCGCCTTCGCGACCTGAAGCCCGATTTCGTGGGCTTGTCCGCGATGCTGCCTTTCGCCCATATTTTTCATGAAGTGACGAAAGTCGTCAAAGAGGAGGTTCCCGACTGCACTCTCATGGCAGGAGGGCCTTATCTTTCCTCCGCGCCGAGTCGTGCGATGGAAGATCCCTGCTTGGACGTGGGAGTTCTCTTCGAGGCGGAGGAGACCTTGCCCGAGCTGATGGACACCTTATTGAGCCAGGGCGATCTTAAGGAAGTGAAGGGGATTGTCTTCCGAAAAGATGGGGAAGTGACCTTCACCCCCGCGAGGCCGATGGTGGCGGATTTGAACCAGGTGCCTTGGCCAGCCGTGGACTTGATCAACCTCGACCAATATTCCAAGGCCTACCGCATTATTCACCCGCCGAAAAAATCCATGCCCCTTTTCAGCTCCCGGGGTTGTTCCTACGAATGCACTTATTGCCACAATCTTAGCGGGAAGACCGTGCGTTGGCGTTCGGCGGAAAGCGTCTTCGGGGAGATGTCGTACTATTACGAGAAGCACGCAGTGCGGGAATTTTTCTTCTGGGACGACATCTTCAATTTGAACATCAAGCGGGCGCATAAGATCTGCGAGCTGATCATCGACAGCGGTATGAAGATCCGATTTTCCTTCCCTAGGGGGATGCGCGGCGACATCTTGACCCGCGACTTGATCGACAAAATGATGGAAGCCGGGCTTTGCCAATCTTCCTTCGCGGTGGAATCCGCCTCCCCGCGCCTCCAAAAAATGATCAAGAAGTACAATAACTTCGGCAAGATGACGGACACCATCCAGTATTGCGTCGAAAAGGGCATGCTGGTCACGACCTTCAACATGGTGGATTTTCCGACGGAGACCGAAGAAGAGATGCTGATGACCCTGGATTATAACTTGAGTCTGCCGCATCACGACGTCACGCTCTTCAAGGTGAGTCCCTTCGAGGGCACGCAGTTGTACGACCAATTGGGCGGCTACGACCATTACGAGAACCTAGGCGCGGCGACCTTCTATAAATACAAGAAGAGCATCATCAGCGGCGTCTCTGCGGAGTTCCTTGAAAAGTTCATCAAGGATTTCGGATTGAAGTTTTATTTTTCCAAGGCGCGCCTGAAGAGGGCTTTGGAGTTCATTTCCCCGCACATCTCCACTGAGGACGTTCAGGAGCATTTCCAGACAATCTACTCCGTCGCCAAGATGCATTACGGGATCGAAGGTGCGGATTTGGAAGATGGCGAGGCTCGCGGCATGCTGGAGAACATCCTGAATCCGCCGAAGCCAAGCTTCGCTCGGCAAGCCTGAGGGGAATCCTAAAAACCTACATCCGGAGCATCCGGTTTTCGGCGCCTTCCGCCAGCTTGCGAGTAATCCAGTAGGTTCCTTCCATCATTTCGTCGATGGTCATGTCTTTAGGCTTGAATAAAGGATAGGCGCCCGTGCATTTATCCCAATAGTTGTCGTAGAGCAGCCGGTTTTGCGCCTTCAGTTGATCATAAATGGTCGTCTGCGGGTAGGGGACCAGCATCGAGATCGAAGATTTGTGAATTTGGTGCTTGCTCACGAACTCGTAGATTCGTTGGTAGCTCTCGACGGTATCGCCATCGAAGCCGACGATGAAAGAGCCGTAAATAGGCAGCCCGGCGTCCTGAATACGGTTGACGCATTCTCCGTAGTTATTCTTGAAATACTTCGCCTTGAAGGGATCGACCTCCTCGAGGATGGTTCCGTCTAGGGATTCGAGGCCGACGATCACCACCTCGCAGTTGGCCTTGGCCATGGCCGCCATCAGCTCCGGATCGTCCGAAATGGCAATGTCGGCGCATCCCACCCACTTGATGGGGTAATCGGCCATCCTCTCGAACATCTCAATGGCCGGCCTTCTTTTGATGGTGATGTCGTCGTCGGCGAAAAATAAGACGAAGTCGCCCTTGGCTCTTTGGGCCGCGCTGTCGACGCAGGTCATGAAATGGTCGACACTCTTTGTCCGATATTTCTTTCCGTAGGCCTTGGAACTCGCGCAGAAGTTGCAGCGATGCGGGCAGCCTCGGGAGTACTGATAGCTGTAGACTTCTTTGTTAAACAAGGGGCTATAAAAGAAATCGTTGGGGAGTAGGTCGTATCGAGGAGGAGGAGATTCGTCGAGGTTCATGGAGGCGCCGTAATAGAACGGCTGGGGCTTGGCTGCCTTGAAGTCGGCCAAGAACTGCTTCCAAGCCTCTTCACCCTCGCCGGTGACGACGGTATCGGCATGCTCTTTGACCTCCGCCGGCGCCAAGACGGTGTGGATGCCCCCGATGATGACGTGGCATCCCTTTTCGCGGAACCTATCGGCGATTTGGTACCCGCGATAAGCGTTGACCGTCATGATGCTGATGGCCACGATGTCGTAGTCCTTGCTAAAATCGATCTCGGTATATTGCTCATCAACGTAATGGATATCGTAGGAATCGTCGAGATAGCTCGCCAGGGTCAGCAGACTGACGTTCGGGCGCCGAAAGTAGTGCTTCTGGGAGTTGATCTTGAGCATTTGGTTCAGTCCGGGATGCGGAGAGAAGACGTAATCTTCCTTGAGGAAAACGTAGGGCGTGACTAAAGCGACTGATGTACCCATAGAACCACCTATCCTTTTATCGGCCTGGCCGATGGGGGGAGTTTTCCCTTAAAAACATTCGCTAACGGTGTCCAAGACATAGGGCTTCCTGAGCAAGTCGACGTAGCCGGCCTCCCGATTCAACGAAAACCACTCTTTGAATAGCCCAACCGGCGTCTTGGAGGTCTTTTGCAGGTAACGGTGCAGAGAAGCCCCGATATCGTTGACCAGAGCCCCGTAAAAATTGCTGAAGCAGAAAAGATCGATATCCGGTACCTGGGGTAAGGTGACCTCAAAGTAGGAGGAAAACAATTTCGGGTTTCTTGCGATCTTTTCCAACACGGATTCTTCCGGGAAGATGATGAAAGAGATGTCCGACACCACGGGGCTGAAATGGAAGTCCTTGAAATGCTTGCTATAGATTTTAGTACTGGCCAGCGGCGATAGGCGATGGAACTGGACCTCACCGGCGCCCGCGTATTTCGACCAAAGGCCCAATTCGACGGTGGCATTGAGGTCATCCACCGTCTCCTCGGGGAATCCCACGATAAAGGACGTGATGGCCGAGATGCCGCGATTGACGGTTTCGTCGAGGATGCGCTTGAATTCCTCGATATCGAGATGCTTGTCGATGATGTCTTGAATCCGCTTCGAACCCGAGTCGACACCGTAAAATACTCCGCGGCAGCCGGCCCTTTGCATCATGTCGAGATCCTCGACGGTCACCGTGTCGGTCCTGGCGCTGGCGTTCCAGGTGAATCCCTGCAGCCCGTTCTCGAGGAAGTACTTGCAGAACTTGCGGACGTATTTCGGCGAAGTGGTGAAATTATCGTGGGTCAGCGAGATATAGCTCATGCTGTATTTCGCATGCAGGACTTTCATTTCTTCGGCAATTCGCCCCGGGCTCTTGATGCGATATTTTCTTACCCACATTTCCGCGGTGGAGCAGAAGTTGCACCGAAACGGACAGCCTCGTCCCGCTTCCAGCAGGGCCAGAGAATCGCTGTGCTCGCGATACTCGACGATGTCCACCAAGGAAAAATCCGGGAAAGGGAGAAGGTCGAGGTCTTCGATCAAAGGTCGGGGAGCCGTGAGTCGGATGGCCTCGCCGTCACGATAGCAAAGTCCCTTGATGCTTGTCAGTGAGTCTTCGGTCCATCGAGATCTCAGCAATTCCAGAAAGGTTTCCTCTCCTTCCCCAATGACGATAGCGTCGATAGCGGGGCAGAATTCCATCGCCTCGACGGGGACCGACGAGGGCTGGGCGCCTCCGAGAACGATCCTCGCGCGCGGATGGTGGGTGCGTAGTAAGTCCGCCAGCTCGAAGGCAAAGGGAAAATTACTGCAGATACTGGAGATTCCGAAGACATCGGCCGATCTTTTCAGGATTTCCTCGC
>JAIOPF010000337.1 GCA_021414045.1 Deltaproteobacteria bacterium
GCCAAGTTCGACGAGACCGTCGAAGTGGCCATTCGTCTCGGTATCGATGCCAAGCAGACCGACCAATTGGTTCGCGGCGCCGTTCCGCTTCCCCATGGTTTAGGCAAGGATGTCCGGGTTGTCGCCTTCGCTAAGGGCGGCAAGGAGAAGGAAGCCAAGGATGCCGGCGCCGACTACGTGGGTTCGGACGACCTCATCGAAAAAATTCAGGGTGGCTGGGTGGACTTCGATAAGGTAGTTGCCACACCTGATATGATGGTGGCGGTCAGTAAGTTGGGTAAAGTGTTGGGTCCGCGGGGTTTGATGCCCAATCCCAAAGTTGGAACCGTCAGCATGGATATCGCCAAGGCCGTTCGGGACCTCAAGGCCGGTAAGGTCGAGTTCCGAAACGAAAAAGCCGGCATCGTCCATGCCCCGGTGGGCAAGCTGTCCTTCGGCGCCGAAAAGATTAAAGACAATATCCTGTCCCTCATCGAGGGCGTGGTGAAGGCGAAGCCTTCGTCCAGCAAGGGTAACTACCTGCGCGGACTCGCTATTTCGGCGACCATGAGCCCGGGAATTCGCATCGACCCCAATACGGCGGTCCGCGGTTAGTTTTTTTGAGTGGGTGCGTCAAAGACCGTCGGTCCAACTCTTCATTGAGTTGCTTAATGTTCGAAAGAACGCCGGCGCAGACGGGATTCGGTTTCCCTCTTTACGTTGCCCGAGACAGTAACAATGCCTTTCAACCCTAAATAACCGATGGGGTTGGAGGGAGAGATGGTGACTCTCCCTGGGCTTTAACCAAAATGAGGGAATATGAATCGTGAAGAAAAGTCCCAAGCGGTAGATTCGCTCAAAGAGCGTTTTCAAGGCGCTGCGGTGACTCTTCTTGCGGAATATCAAGGCCTCTCGGTCAGCGATTTGACCAAGTTGCGTCAGGAGCTTCGCAAAAACGACGCTGAACTCAAGGTGATTAAAAACACTTTGGCCAGCCTCGCGATCAAGGGAACCGAAATGGAACCCTTGGCGAAACTCTTCGTCGGCCCCACGGCCGTCGTGACCAGCTTGAAAGACCCCGTCACTCCGGCGAAGGTCCTGGTCAAGTTCGTGAAGGACTTCGAAAAGGCGAAGATCAAGGGCGGGTTTCTATCCGGTAAAGTGATGGCCCCGGCCGACATCGACACCTTATCCAAGCTTCCTTCGCGCGAAGAGATGCTCTCCAAGTTGCTCGGGTCCATGTTGGCCCCGGCGCAAAACTTGGTGAACGTCATGAGCGCGATGCCTCGCAAGCTAGTGACCGTGCTTGCGGCTATCCGTGACAAGAAATCAGCATAATCGGGGGAAACCCCAAATTGAAATGAACACCCATTCTGAATTTGAAATTTAAGGAGCATTAAAATGGCTATCGTAAAAGCTGAAGACATCCTGGAAACGATTGAAAGCATGACCCTTCTTCAGGTCGCCGACCTGGTGAAGGCCTTCGAAGAGAAGTTCGGCGTCTCCGCCGCCGCCCCCGTGGCGGTGATGGCGGGCGGCGCTGCCGGCGGCGGTGCCGCGGCGGCCGAAGAGCAGACCGAGTTCACGGTCATCCTCGCGAACGCCGGCGACAACAAGATCAACGTCATCAAGGAAGTCCGAACCATCACCGGTTTGGGCCTCAAGGAAGCGAAGGATCTGGTCGAGGGCGCTCCGAAGCCCGTCAAGGAAGGCGTCAACAAGGAAGACGCGGCCAAGATCAAGGCTCAGCTCGAAGCGGCTGGCGCCAAGGTCGAAGTCAAGTAATCCGTTTCCGATTTTTCAAGGGGTTTCCCTCTCAGGGCGAGGGGGAAACCGCCTTTTTCCGTTTTTAAAAAGCCCGTGAGACAAATTATTTCTGCCAGGAGAACTCATGAGTTCCTCTCATGTCCCCACCGGAATCTTGCGTAAAGACTTTTCGAAGATCACCAAAATCGTCGAGCTTCCGAACCTCATCGAGATCCAGAAGCTCAGCTA
>JAIOPF010000355.1 GCA_021414045.1 Deltaproteobacteria bacterium
CCAAATCGAAGGCCAATTGAATCTCGTAGATGGGATCCCCGCGTCTTGGCCTAGTTCGGACGATGAGCAGGGGCTGGGGGCTGTTCCAAAATTCCGTTAGTTTAGGATGGCTTCGCAGGTGTTTCTCGACTTCTTCTTCGCTTAAGTAGGCCTTCATGGTTCCTTTCGGTCGTAGCGTTCGAGTCCGTAATTCGCGATGAGCTTCAGCAACTTGCTTTCGTAGAGTGGATCGGTGGCGTAGCGGTATTTTCCGGACTGCAAGGCGTGGACGAAGGCTTGGGCGCTCTCGCGGTGATTCATGGCGTGGCGAAGATAGCGCCCTTCGGAGACGACTCGTGCATGGTCCACGAAGCTTTCCATGAAATCGTGATAACGGCGGAAGGCGGCGCGGGTGCGAATCCATTTTCCGTGATGATATTCCCGGGTGTTCAACATTTGAGTCCCGGCGGGTCCTCGGCCTTTGATTCCGAAAAGATTGTTTCCGGGCGCGTGTTTGCCCCATCCGGATTCGAGCGCGGCTTGAGCTAAAGAGACCGAGGCCGGAACTCCAGTGAGATCTTGCGCGGTGAGGGCGTAGGGAAGCATCTTTTCGAAAAATGTCCGCTGTGGAGAGGCCGCGGCTTGTGGAATGACCTTTGGGTTAAGGCAGAGGTTTGATGCGAAAGCTTCAGGGCTTGGAGCTGGGGAGGAAATAACGTTTTGGAATTCCGGAGCCAATTGGAGGCTCCTTGAGAGGTCGGGAAGGAGCTGGAACTTCATGAGCGGAGATAAAGCAAGTCGCGGGCCAGTCTAGAAAACTCCTAAACTCGAGAAGGATTTGAAATTGATTCGATTTTCGGACGCACGGCCATCGATATAGACCGTTTTTTTGTCGACAGTCCTCGCTTCCTTAAGTAGATCCCATGAAAATTTCAGCCCCCGTAGCTCAGTGGATAGAGCAGCGGTTTCCTAAACCGTTGGTCGCATGTTCGATTCATGCCGGGGGCGTATTTTCGAATTGTTTTATTAATAATTATTCATGGTTCCGGTTTTTTTTCTCCTTCCGTGGCGGTGAAACGCCGCTTTTTTGGCCTCGCCGCGCAAACTCTTTGGGAGCCGCGCTTTGCGGGCGCGCCAATTATTTATAACCATTCGGTTACTTCTGTACCTTCTTCTTGGGGAAGGCCTCCAATGCCTCGAAAAAGTTAAGGGTTGACCGCTTCTGCGCTGTACTGGTATTTTTAAAGTAATTTTAGGGGGTTAAGGGACTTCACTCAAGTTTTCGGTATAAAGGGGGGATAAGCATGAATAAATCCGAGTTGATCGAAATCATTTCGGAAAAGGGCAATATCCCGAAGAAACGTGCGGAAGAAGTCGTCAATTTAGTATTCGATTCGATGACCGACGCCCTCGTGAAGGGGGATCGCATTGAAATTCGCGGGTTTGGCAGTTTTGTGAACCGCGAATACGAATCCTATACGGGGCGCAATCCCCGCACCGGTGAGTCCATCAAAGTCGAACCCAAAAAGCTGCCTTTCTTCAAGGTAGGCAAAGAGCTGAAGGAGCGTGTCGATGGCAAGCCCTCGACACCTTCGGGTTCTTCTTCCTCCGGCAACGAGATTTCCCGCAGCGGGGACTCGGCCGGTTCTCACCCAGCTTCCCACTAGCCTCTAGCGGAAGCTGGTATTCGGTTTGCATTTCACGGCATCGTGACGATGTCTGATTTTGCAAATCCTAATTTTCTCGTCGAATATCTCCTTAAAATTCCAGGTCTCGGCCGGAAGTCGGCTTGGCGAATGGCGGACAAGCTTCGTCATTGGAGGGCTTGGGAAGGTCTTTCCGAAGCGGCCATTCTGAAGAGTTTTCCTTTCCTCTCCCAGAATGCCAGGCAGGCTTTAGTCGCGGCGAAGCGGGGACGAATCTCTTTCTCACCTTCGGCGAATTTCGTCTCTTTCCTAGATCCGCGATATCCCCCGCGTTTGCGACAACTCTACGATCCTCCTTGCGGCCTCTATTATGGAGGCGACTGGGAGGTTTTCAGAGAAGGTGCTCTCTGGATCGCCATGGTGGGGACTCGGCGCGCTTCAAGTTACGCCTTAAGCCATTGCGGTCAAATCATCCGTAAAATGAAGGATTTTAAACCGGTGATCGTCAGCGGCATGGCCTTGGGCATCGACGGCATGGCCCATCGCTCGGCCTTGGCTCAAGAGCTGAAAACCGTCGGTGTTTTGGGTTCCAGCGTGGACGAGATTTACCCTATGCGCCACCGCGAGTTGGCGAAAGAGGTCGCTCGCCAAGGGCTGCTGCTTTCGGAGTATCCTGCGGGTACGGCGCCGGAGCATTGGCACTTTCCGGAACGCAATCGACTTATCGCGGCCTTGTCCGATGTCGTGGTGATCATCGAAGCTCCCGAGAAGAGCGGGGCTCTTATCACCGCCGATTTCGCCCTCGAACTGGGAAGGGAGGTTTATGTCGTTCCAGGTCCGGCCGATTCCGATCGAAACCGTGGAGGACACCGTTGGATTCAACAGGGCGCCAAGTTGTTGATGGACGCCGAGGAGATCTTTCTCGATCGGGGTTGGGCTGGCCCCAAGGAAAATTGTGGTAACGTGAGAGGGGCGTCCGTTGGCGAAGCCGCCGGTTCTGGGAGCACGATGCCCGCCGGACTTGGGGACTCCGAGCGTAAGTTATTGGAAATGATTGACTTTGAGGCTCTTCACATTGACAAAATGGTCGACATGAGCCATTTACCCACGCCCCGGGTTTTGGGCATTTTAATGCAATTGAGCCTTCGGGGCTTGGTGGAAGAGCTGCCTGGGGCCGTTTTTCGCCGGAAGCCCTAGTTTCGGGAATGGTTGCCAAAGCTCGTTTGAAACATCAATATTCTTTAGGTTCCGTGCAGGAGTCTTCCTTATGGCAAAAAATCTGGTCATCGTGGAATCGCCCGCCAAGGCCAAGACGATCGAGAAGTACCTTGGCAAAGACTTCACCGTGAAGGCTTCGGTCGGCCACATCATGGACCTGCCGCCCTCCAAGTTGGGCGTCGACGTCGAGAAGGATTTCAAGCCTACCTACGTGGTCATTAAGGGAAAACAGAAGGTACTGGACGAGATCACCAAGAACGCCGAGAAGGCCGATACCGTCTATCTGGCCACCGACCCCGATCGCGAAGGGGAGGCCATCGCCTGGCACATCGCCCATGAAATTAAAGACCTCGGCAAGAATAAGAAGAAGGGGCTCGTCGTCCACCGGGTGCTCTTCAACGAAATCACCAAAAAAGCCGTTCAATTGGCGATTCAACAGCCGGTGGAACTCAATACTCATCTTTTCGACGCACAGCAGGCTAGGCGTGTTTTGGACCGCCTCGTCGGCTACAAGATCAGCCCCATCCTCTGGGAAAAGGTGAAGCGGGGCCTGTCCGCCGGGCGCGTCCAATCGGTGGCGGTCCGCATCGTCTGCGAGCGCGAGAAAGAAATCGAAGCCTTCGTCCCAGTCGAGTACTGGTCGCTGACGGCCAATCTCGAGGGTTCCCTGCCTCCGGCCTTTTTGGCGAAGCTGGCACAAATCAATGGGGAGAAGGCTGAACTCGGCAGCGAGGCCGTCGTTAAGGATATTCGAGCCAAGGTCGAAAGTTCGCCCTTCGTGCTCAAAGAGGTCGTCCGCCGCGAGCGCAAGCGCATGCCCTACGCGCCTTTCGTGACCAGCAAATTGCAGCAGGAGGCCGCGCGAAAATTGGGATTCACCGCCAAGAAGACGATGACCCTCGCGCAGAAGCTTTATGAGGGCGTCGAACTCGAAGGCGGCGAACTCGTCGGTCTCATCACTTATATGCGTACCGATTCGACGCGGCTTTCCGACGACGCGGTGACCCAGGTGCGCGAGTATATTTCGCAAAAGTACGGCGCGACTTTTCTGCCCGCCCAGCCCTGGGTTTACAAAAGCAAGAAGGCCGCTCAGGACGCGCATGAAGCCATTCGCCCGACCTCGATCGAGTTCGATCCGGCCCGCGTGAAAGAGTTCCTCGAGCGTGACTCTTTCCGACTCTACGAGTTGATCTGGAAACGTTTCGTCGCCTGCCAAATGAGCCAGGCCATCTACGATCAGACGACCTTCAACATCAACGCTGGCCCGGCCTTGTTCCGAGCGACGGGGTCCATCCTGAAGTTCGCCGGTTTTACGCAGGTCTATATGGAAGGGCACGACGAACAGGATCCCGTCGTGGAAGAAGACGAAGAGTCCGCCCAGTTGCCCGATTTGAAGGAGGGTGAAACCCTCAAGCTCCTCGGCTTGGACGGGAAACAGCATTTTACCCAGCCTCCGCCCCGTTTCACTGAAGCTTCGCTGGTCAAGGAGCTGGAAGAAAAAGGCATAGGCCGTCCCTCCACCTACGCTTCCATCTTGAGCGTCATCCAAGACAAGAAATACGCCGAGAAGCGCGAGGGCAAGTTCTACCCCACCCAACTGGGCAATATCGTCAACGACCTGCTGACCGCGCATTTCCCGTCCATCCTCAACGTCGCTTTCACGGCCAAGATGGAAGAAGAGCTCGACGAAGTGGAAGAGGGCAAACGCAGTTGGACCGACACGCTTCGCGATTTTTACCAGCCCTTCGCCGAAACCCTGGAAAAGGCCAAGGTCGACATGAAGGATCTCAAAAAGCAAGAGATCGCGACGGACTTGGTTTGCGAGAAATGCGGCAAGCCCATGGTCGTGAAGTGGGGTCGTCACGGAGAATTTCTGGCCTGCAGCGGCTATCCCGAGTGCAAGACCACCAAAGAGGTGCAGCGCGAGGGCGGGGCCTACAAGGCCGCCGAAGAGAAGACCACGACGGAGGTCTGCGAGAAGTGCGGCGCGCCCATGATCTTCAAGCGCGGCCGCTTCGGCGAGTTCCTGGCCTGCAGCAAATATCCCGAATGCAAGTCGACCAAGGCCATCCCCATCGGCGTCAATTGTCCGGAGTGCGGCAAGGCTCTGAGCGAGCGCAAGACCAAGCGGGGGAAATCCTTCTTCGGTTGTACCGGCTATCCTAATTGTAAGTTCGCCCTTTGGGATCGACCTCTTCCAGAACCCTGTCCCAACGGCGATTCAAAGTTCCTGCTCAATAAATACAGCAAGAAGGACGGTAATCGCATCGTCTGTCCCAATAAGGAATGCGGCTACACCCGTAATGTCGAGACGCCCGCCGCGGCAGCAGAGGGTTGAGGTTTATTTCCAAATCAAGGATGGCCTTCGGTCGGAGTGGGCGCAGTCCCGCAAGTATAAATTAATCAGATTCTGATAGGGAATCCCTGTTTCTTCGGAAAGCGCCTTGAAGTATTGGATGGTGTCGGTTTCGATGCGAATGGTGATTTGGGTCTTTAGTTTACTGGCATACGGGTTTTTGATCGCTTTAGAGAAGTTGTATTTTTTTCGCATCGCTATCTCTTTTTTCGGGTGTCCACTTGTTTTAATATTAATCCCTGACATCTAATTATCCAGCAAGGAGAAAAGGAGCCCTGAAAGGGCTGCATTCTCTGACGCGAAACTTTCTTTTAACAAGTGGATTAGAGGAATACCGTCGGGATTTTATTGGTGTGGAAATGGATAAAAAAAACCCCGCTTTTGAGCGGGGTTTTTTATTGAGGAATATTTTAGCCTAGAAGTCCGGGGTCTTAGCCGGGGTCTTCGCGGGCGGAGGCGCCGCAGGCTTGTCCGCGGGCTTGGCGGCCGGTTTATCGGCCGGCTTGTCCGCCGGTTTTGCGGCGGGCTTCTTCGAGCCGCCGCCGGTTCCGTCCTTGGGCTCGCCTTCGGGCGGGGCCTTGTTCGGATCCACCGCGACCGACTTGCCGTCCGGGATCGAGTTGAGGGGAGCCGAGGTGAGCTCGCCCTTGACGCGGATGATAACCCGGCGATTCTTGGTCTGAGCGGTTTGGATCTGGGCATAGCTGCCTTTTTCCGGGACCGCCAGGCGGGTTTCGCCGTAACCGAGGGAGTCGAGGCGTTTCTCTTCGACGCCGAAGCCCATGAGGAGCAGCTTGACCCACTTGGCGCGGCGTTCGGAGAGATCTTGGTTGCTCTTGTCGTCGCCTTGAGAGTCGGTGTGACCCTCGATGCTCCAGGTGACTTGCTTCATCCAGTCGTACTTGGTCTTGTCCTCGTTGGGATCGACCTTGTCGTACTTCGTCGCCGAAGGGCTCTTCAAGCCGTTCATCTTGTCGGCGATGTCCTTCATGTTCTCGAGCTCGAAGTCGGTGAGAGCGAAGGTCGTCTTCGCGATCTTGATCAGCTCGCTGTCCTTCGGATCGAGGGTTTTCCCCGCGTTCTTTTTGACATATTCCTCGAGACGCTTGACGTCGGCGTCCTTCGGCATGGCAATCGCGAAGTTGGGTTGGACGATATCGAGGGTGAAGCCGTGGATCTTCTCGACGACCTTCTCGACGTTCTTGCCCAAGTGATCCTTGAGCGCGTCGACCAGGACCGCCGTGTCGAAGCGTCCGCGCAGATCGCGGTTGCGCTTGGTGAGCTCGAGCTCTTCTTGGTGCAGGCGCTCGACCCAGGTATCGACTTCTTTGCAATCCAGGTCCTTGATGTTCGCGGGAAGTTCGGTCGGGACGGGATCGCCCGTGACTTGCGCCCAGAAATCGTAGCCCACCGGGTACTTCGTGGCGGCTGCGCTCTTGGCGGTGTCCAGAGTCTCTTGCTTGAGATCCTTGACGCCACCGACGAGGAGGGCGTCGACGGCTTTGTCGTCCTTGCCTTCCTTCTTGGCGATATAAGCTTTGCGGATGGCGTCGCGGACTTGCTTCTCGTCCGAACCGCCCTTGATGAGGGCGTTGCGGATTTCGCGGAAGTAGAGGGCGTCGCGGATTTGTCCGGTCGTGAGGGGATCGCTGCCGGTTTCGAGCATGGTTTTCAGCTCGTCCAAGTCAGCCTTGACCTTGGTGTTGTCGGCGCGGAGGGCCGCGATGCTGTCGACATAAGAATCGATGGAGCGACGAGCGCCTTCGCAGATTTCAACGTCCTTCTCGATGGTCATCTTCTTGGTGGAGGGACGGAAGGTCAACAAACCGCCCATGGACCAGCCGGCGTTGTTGAAATCGCTGCCGTAGATCGAGGTGGTTTGAGCGTAGAAGTCAGCGCCAATGTGGACGTTGCCCACGTTGAAGCCGAAGACATTGGCATCCACTCCCACCGCCGGGGCGAAACCGCTTTGCTTGTGGAGCTGAAAGCCGCCATCGACATTGGTGGTTCCCCAGCCGTAACCGAGGAGGGCGTAAAGACCGAGACTGCCGGGTCCGACGAACACTCCGCCCAGGCCATCGCCGTAAGCGCGTTTCCAGTCGAATTCAACGCGGGGTCCTATACCGAGCTGGTAAAGTTTGCTGCCGCCAGTGTTTTCGCCGCCCTGACTGGCGTCGAATTGCACCTGTCCGCCGACGCGGACGCGAAATTTACCCTTATTCAGGTCTTGGGCGAGGGCGCCGTTGGCCAGGAAGTGGGTGAAGTCGCCGAATTGGGCAATATTGTCGATGGCGAAGAGACCGCCGTTGCGACCGCCTTGAGTCTCGGCACCGAGGCCGAGGCTGAACTTCCATTCGAGGCGTTTTGGATCTTTTTCCGGCTCTGCCTTCTTGTCTTCGGCTTTCGCGGGAGCGGCGGCCGGAGGCGGCGGGGGAGTTTCAACTTTTACATCCGCGGATGCACCTGCGGAAGCGGCGGGTTTG
>JAIOPF010000356.1 GCA_021414045.1 Deltaproteobacteria bacterium
CGTGAAAAATCGCGGAGCACCTCGGTCGAAAATGCAAATTTCAGTCCTATGCCCCGAGGATTTTAGGGGCGCTAGACAATAGACGAGCGCGAACATCGACTGAAAATCGAACCCAAGGGATCGGATCTTTTTTTGGGGAATTAAACCTTGCCGGGAGGCAAGGACGGAGGCGGCAACTCGATGACGTTCATCGAGTAATGCAGCAGCTCCTTCTCGATGGCGGAGGCGAGTCGATCGACGGTTTCGCGAATCTTTTCGTAATTGGAATTGCCGCCGCGATTGGTCTGTAAAATAGCTAGGCGATTGCGCAGCCCCTTGAGAAAAATCTTTCCCTTCTCCGAACGGTGCTTTTTGGCCATCTCGAGGAAGGCGTTGACGTTGACGCCGTTGAGGAGGAGCTGGCCGTCTTCCAGATGAAAGCTCACGCCGTCGATGGTCTCGTCGAACTTCTTTTTGACCCGCCCGAAGATCTTGGTCATGAAGGCGTGCAGGAGGGCCGAAAACTTGGCCAAGGCGTCGGGATCGTCGATGTGCAGGCTGGCCCAATCGCGATAGCGGGCCAATCGGCGGGTCATCGTCGTCCAGTATTGAGCGCTCAGATGGGTGAGGTTTTCGCCGATCAATTCGGCCAGATTTTGGTTGTTCAGGAGGATCTTGCCGCCCTGATAGTCAAATTTTTGGCCCTGGAAGGTGAAGCGCCAATCCTGGGTCGGGGCGCGCCGGGTCTCGCGATCCGGAAGCGGCAAGGAATCGATGCGCGGTGGCACCCGAATGTCGCGAATCTCAGTCATAGGCCGTTATAAGTTAGCTTCGCGTCGAGTCGGAGCGCAAGGGGAAGTTTCATCCGCCATGTTCAGAGACTGAGCCCATGATGCGTCATGAGGTGTTCGAGACAAGTCCTATAGGACCGAACCAAACTCTCCGCCCTCGGGTCATGGTCAAGGTATTGGGAAAATTTCTGCAATAAATCCCATTTTTCTTGCGACATGGTCATGTTTTTCACGTTGTGGCCACGGTAGAAGACTTCGTCCCGAATCATGTCATAATGGATCGAAGCCACCTCTTGTTCGACATAGAAAGTCAGGGTGGCGCGATCCTTTCCTAAGAACAGCCGCGCCTCCCGGAAATAATTCAGGTCTAGAGGGGCTACCTTCTCCCCCTCTCCCTTCATTCCCTGTGGAAGTTCCGACCCCTTCGATTGGAAGCTCTCGTAATCTTTTTTTTCCATGATGATTAACCCCAACAGAAATTTTGCACATATCATGCCAAAGGAATCGTTTTTTTCGAGGGAATTGCCTAAAGTTTTTTCTTGAGATTACAGATAGTTACAGCTAGACAGGTCCCAATGTCTCCCGAGGGGATTTTCTCTTTTTGAGAAATTTTTCATATTGAGAGGCAAAAGGGTAAAATGGCCATCGATCCGAAAGTAACCGAGCACGGACTCCGCGTCGGCGATGTCGAATTCATCTGGGCGCGAAATTCGAGGGAATTCTTTTTTTCCAACTCGATCTTGATCCACGACACCCAAACGACGATCGTGGATCCTTCGTCCAACTTTACCTATCTCGAACAACTGGCTTCCCGAAAAATCGTCACCCAGGTTCTCAATACCCATTACCACGTCGACCATCGCTCGCTGAACCACCTGTTCCGCCATTGCCAGTTCATCTGTCACGAAAAGGACCTAGCCGCGATCCTCAGCTTCGATAATTACCTCAAGTACGCCGACAGCGAGCGGGATTCCGATTACGTGCATTGGCTGAAAAATATTTTCTCCAGTCTCGAGATCTTGGACGGGTATGTCTCCATCCTTTTGAAGGACAAAGAACTCGTCCCCCTCAAAGACCACGCGGTGCGCGCCCTGCACATCCCGGGACATACGCCCGGTCACCTCGCCCTCTTCTTTGAGGACATCGACCTGCTCTATACGAGCGACATCGACCTCACGCCCTTGGGTCCTTGGTACGCCAATATCTCTTCGGACATCGACCAATTCCTCCAGTCCATCCACAAGGTGAAGATGTTCCATTGTCGTTACTACGCGACGAGCCACGGGGGGCGGATCTACGATCGGGAGCAATTTTTGGAGAAGCTGGAGAAGTTCGAGTCGGCCTTCGAAAAGCGGGACACCCGAATTTTGGAATCCCTGAAAGAAAAGCCCCAAGACTTAAAAGAGCTGTCTCAGGTCGGGATTGTCTTTAAAAGCAGCCATTTGAGCGACCCGCTCAAAGCCTGCTTCGAACGCCAAATGGTCGAGAAACACTTGCTGCGCTTCGAAAGACAGGGAAAAGCCGTCCTCGAAAACGGCCTCTGGCATCTCAATGAGTAGGCGGACTTTATTTCGCCAGTAGAATTCCGGCCACCGTACCGCCGATGACGGACACACCGACCAGGGTTCCAATGATGATGGCCTGGTGGTGGTCTTCCTTCGAGTCTTCCCCGAAATTTTGCGTCGCCGCCGTCTTTCGGATCTTCACCTCATCCTTTTCGGTGAAAACCGCAGGGCGGGTATGGCTGAAATACTCGTAGGGAGTCACGAAGGCCTTGGGCTTGTAGGCGCCTTTTTGGGCGACATGGTTGGAGCCACAGGCGGTGAAAAACGCCGCCAGAAGGAGTAAAGCAGGTATTTTTCGGGTCATGTAGGGGGCTTATTGGAGAACCGTCCCGGTGTCTAGAAAAATTCTTATCGGGAAGGCCAAGGGCCTAGACCGAAAAAGAGGTCCCGCAACCGCAGGTGGTTTTCGCGTTGGGATTGTTGAAGGTAAAGCCCGAACTCATCATGTCGGAGTGAAAATCGATGGTGATGTTGTTCAAGTATAAATAAGCCTTGGGATCGACGAAGATCTTGAGACCGCCCATCTCGAAAACGCGGTCTCCCTCGCCCGGCTTTTCTTCAAAATCCATTTTATAGGAGAGCCCCGAGCAACCGCCACCGGAGATGCCGATGCGAAGCCCGCACCCGGCCTTATTGTTGCTAACCATCAAATTCTTGGCTTTTTCGATCGCTTGTTCGGTCAACTGAATCATAACCTATTCTTTCCATGAAGCCCGCCAGGAAGCAATACCTTCTTTATCGGCTTTAGCCTGGGCCTATTCGCCGGAAGGGCCGGATTCCCGAAGCCTCCGCACCGCCGCGACGGTCTTCGCGATCACTTCGTCGATCTGGGCCTCGGTGCTGCTTTTCCCCAACCCGTAACGTATCGAAGACTTGGCGGCCTCCTCGCTCAAGCCGATGGCCCGCAGCACATGGGAAGGCGTCGCCTGGGCCGAACTGCAAGCCGACCCCGAGGAAACGGCGATTCCCCTCAGGTCCATCATCAAAGCCTCGCTGCGAACGCCCGCGAAGGTGACGTTCAGGTTGTGGGGCAGCCGCTCTTCGGGATGACCGTTACAGGAAACCCCGGAAAGTCCCTGTTGTAGCCCCTCCCAAAGTCGATCCCGCAAGGCGCGGAGTCGCCGCGATTCTTCCGGCATCTCAAGGACGGCGATTTCGGCTGCGGCGCCCATTCCGACGATGCCCGGCACATTTAGGGTTCCCGACCTGATGCCGCGCTCGTGTCCGCCGCCGAAAAAAATCGGGGCGGGACGAACCCTCGGATGCCGCGCGCGCAGGTACAAAGCCCCCACTCCCTTGGGTCCGTAAAATTTATGCGCCGAAAGCGTCAGCAGATCGATGCCCGAAGCTTCGACGTCGACGGGCACTTTTCCCAAGGCCTGGGCGGCGTCGCTATGGAAAAAAATACCGCGTTCCTTGGCGAGCTTTCCGATCTCGTTGACAGGGTGCAAGGTGCCGATCTC
>JAIOPF010000341.1 GCA_021414045.1 Deltaproteobacteria bacterium
CCAGCCCCCTGCTGCGGGATTCCTCCGCCTTTCGCCGGACCATGCTGAAGGACGCCTTTGGAACCAGGCCCCCATCCAGCGCCATCTCTTCGGAGAACCCCGTCGCTTATAGTCTTTGGAGCCTCTTTCCCGCGGGCTGCAGCGAACACCCCGCTTTGACCGGAGGCACCGAAGACGATTCGGGCGAGGGTGGCTCCGATAGCGGAACCCCGGAGGCACCCGCGATCCTGCGATTGACCGGCTTCGAGACTCACGACACCACCCCCTGCGGCCCTCAGGGCATGATCACCGACCTCGATGAAGGCCTGGGCGTTTGCGCGAATTACACCAACAACCAACACCATCTATTTTCCTGGAATCCCAATACCCCCGGCGCCGCGACTTCGATCATTCCCCTGAGCTTCGCTCCGGACCAAGTGCTGCGTGGCAGCGACGATTCGATTTACGTCACGACCCATCAAAATCCCGGACTATCCGTGATTCATCCCCTGGAAGGCAGCGAATCGCATCACGCTTTCCCGGCCTCCCTACCGACCTCACTGCACTCCTCGAGTGGGCGCCCCTTGACCTCGATCACCCCGGCTTTTCCCAAGGGATTGGTGGAAATCTCGGGGCAGGTCTTCATCGCGACCTCGAATTACGACACAGTTCACGAGGATTACCTCCCCGGCACCATCCTGGCCTTCCAGAAGGCCACGGGAAACTTCGTCTTCCTGAGCAGCTCTGGATTCAATCCTACCTCGGTAGGTGAAGCCAATGGCCGCCTCCTCGTCGTCAGCAGCGGAGCGGTGGACCGTAACGGACACGCCACCACCGACGGCTTTTTGGATATCTTTGACCCGCTCAGCTTCGACCTCCTTCGCAGCATTCCCCTGGGCCGAAGAGGCGCTGGAGTGTCGGGAGAAATCACCCTCAGCCCTGACGGACGCAGCGCCTTGCTTCCCACCGCCGACAACAGCGGACGCATTCTGGTCATCAACTTGACCGACGGCAACACCCGCGAGCTAGCGATGAGCTCCGCCGGAGTGACGGGAGACCGGATTTTCTTCCCAAGCCTGCAAGTCAGCTCGGACGGACGCTTCGGAGTGGTTGGGAATTTCAACGACGGTAGGGTGTATACGGTGAATTTGGCCAACGGCGCGGCGACGGCTTCTCCCTTGACGGTGGATTCCAATACCGCCGATGGGGACGGTCTGAGCGACGGACTGCGCATCGGTTCCGAATTTTTCGTTGGAGTGGGCCCCCGTCTGCTTCGCCTGCAGACCGCGAATTAATCTGTACGAACCCTTTCTCGCGGGCCGCCGATAATAGAAGTTGGCGGCCCGCCTACTTGACGCGACGCAGCGTTATGGGTATCTCTCGAAAGTAACCTCTCAGTTACCCTAGGTTGACACAGGAGCTGAGAAAGGTTATCCGCCCCAACCGGGGGCGTTCTGTACACGCGGTGTGTGGTGGTCGGGTGCTGAAATCGAAGGGCAAGACGGGCTTTAAGGCATGGCCTCCATCTTTATTTACAATCGAACCCGCGGAAAGTGCGTGGAACTCAGCACGCCCCGCATTGAAGACGCGGACATCGCTCAGCTGAAGTCTTCGCTGCCTTCCAATCTCGAAGGCATCTCCTTCGCCTCTCCTCTCGACAGCTTCGAAGACAAGACCGTCCCGGAACTCCGCCTCGAAGACCGGGAATCCCGCGTCGCGGAATACCTCAAGAGCATCGGCAACAAGTTGGAACAATTGCAACAAGTCCCGGGCGCCATTCGTTTCTATGATCTGGCCTTCCGTTTGAGCGGTTCCAGCGAAGTCCTGATGATGAAGGCCCGTGCCCTCAGCCAATACGGCCAGGCCGACCAGGCCACGCGCCTGCTGAATCGCTTGGCGGACAAGCATCCCGAGGCTCCCGAGCCTCATTTCATGTACGGCAAGCTCGCCTTGAGCCGCGCCGACTACACCCAGGCCCGCATCCACTTCACCGAAGCGCAGAAGCGGCTTCGCGAAAACAACATCGAGCACAAGCAGCTCGCCGACGTCCTGGCCATCTACGAGCGCTTCGTGGCCATCTACCTCGACCGCGACCAGCTCTTCACCCGCGACCTGGCCCAGGAAGACTGCATCACCGAGATACGCCGCCTGCGCCAACGCACCCAGACCTTGATGCACGACATCCGCGGCGACAGCAAAGCCGAGATCCAGGGCATGGTTTTCTTCCTCGAAACCCAGGACAAAATTTTCGAAAAATGGCTCGATGAAATGGGTGCCGCCCGTGCGGAAGAGCCCGTTTAAGCTTCGTTCGCTGTTCCTCTTATCCTTTTGCCTGCTATGGCCCGCCTTGCCCTCGCCCGCCTCGGCCTATGCGCGCATCGTCTCCCTCAAACCCAACATCACCGAGATCCTTTTCGCCCTGGGCGTCGGCCCTCAGGTGGTGGGCGTCACCCAGTTCTGCAAGCGCCCGCCCGAAGTGAAGGCCCTGCCCAAGGTCGCGGATTACCTCCAAGCCTTTCCCGAGGCCATCCTGCTACTGAAACCCGACCTGGTTTTGGGCACCAAGGAAAACGGCTCGCAGAAGGAAATTCAATTTTTGCTGGACCGAGGGCTCTCGGTGCTCACGCTGGGAAGCTCGGCCGACAGCTCCAGCGCGGAGATCCAAGCCTTGAAATCCCGGGGAATCGAGGTCGACGGCCTCGGCTTCGCCACCCTGGATCAGACGACGCGGTCCATCGAGGCGATGGGGGAACTTTTGGGGCGAGGCGAAGCCGCGAAGGAAATGACGCGCCGGATGCGCTCGGAGCTGGACACCTTGAAGCAAAAAGCGGCTTCGCTTCCCAAAATCCGGGTGCTTTACGTCGTGGGTTACCAACCCCTCGTCGTCGCCGGAGGGAATAATTTCTTCGACGAAGCCGGCGATTACATCGGGGCCGAGAACGTCGCCCATCAAAGCCGCCTAAAATACCCATACTACACGACCGAACTTCTGATCCGGGCCGCGCCTGAAGTCGTGTTCGACTTCGCGATGGGTTCCGAGGCCGAAGCGAACGCCCGAAGCCAGAACGGAGAATTTTGGAAGCAATTTTCCTCGATTCCCGCCGTGAAGAACGGGCGGGTCTATGCGCTCGACATCGAAAAGATGCGCGCCGTGCCTAGCCTGCCGGAAACCTTGAAGGAGTTGTTCCTCCTGCTGCATCCGAAGGGAAACTGAAGATGAATCCCCAACGCACCCCCGCCGTGGTCCATTGGTACCGCGTCTACGCGACGCTGATGACGCTCATTTATTTCGTCACCTTCGCCGCTTGCCTTCTGGGCATCGTCTTCGGCAAGCACTGGATGCGCGGCGCGGACATGCCGCCATGGCTGATGGCAGGGTATTTGGTTTTCTTGGCCTTCATGTCCCTAGGCCTTGCCGGGATTTTCGTCGCGAGCTTCTTCCTCAAGCCCTCTCCCGGCGCCTGGACCTACCATATCATCTTAATTTGCCTCGGAATGACTAGCGCCTGCTTCCTTCTTTTTAGCGTGCCCTTGCTGATCTTTTGGCTCCAAGACCCGGTGAAGGCCTACTTCGGGAAAATCCCCCCGTCCTTTTGAGTTGACGATTCCGAAAGGCCCGCTATTTTGCATGAATGGCCGAACTCTTCACCGTGGAAAATCTCATCGCCCTCCTCACCTTGACCGGACTTGAGATCGTCCTGGGCATCGACAACATCGTCTTCATCGCCATCTTGACGGGCAAACTCCCCCCGGAAAAAAGGGGAAAGGGACGCAAGCTGGGCTTGTTCTTGGCGATGGGAATGCGCATCTTGCTGCTGCTCGGCATCAGCTGGGTCATGGGGCTCACCCGACCCCTCTTCGAGGTCCTCGGACACTCTTTTTCCGGCCGAGACCTCATTCTATTGGTGGGGGGGCTTTTTCTCATCGCCAAGGCCACTTACGAAATCCACGATAAATTGGAAGGCGCCGAGCACGCGGACGCCGGGACCGCGGCGAAATCCTTCGCCGCGACGATCGTGCAGATCATGTTCCTGGACATCATCTTTTCCCTGGATTCGGTGATCACCGCCGTCGGCATGGCGCAACACGTCCCGATCATGATCGCGGCGGTCGTGATCGCGGTGGGCGTCATGATCCTCTTCGCGGGCGCCGTGAGCAAGTTCATCGAGCAGCATCCCACCTTCAAGATCCTGGCGCTTTCTTTCTTGCTGCTGATCGGCGTGATGCTGACCGTGGAAGGCGTCGGTCAGCACATCAATAAGGGGTACATCTATTTCGCGATGGCCTTCTCGCTCTTCGTCGAGGTGCTCAATATCAAGCTGCACAAGCCGGGAAAACCCGTCCATCTCCACGACGAGCCGAAACTAGAGGCTTAAGGGCATTGGATTCGGGCGATGAGATCGCCCTCGAACACCAGGGGCTGGCGCCGCAGCCCGAGGAGCAAGCCGCCGACGGGCGCATGCATCTCTTCGCGGACCTTGCCGGTGAAGCCGTCGTAAAGATATCCGATCAAGTCTCCCGCCCGCAGCCAGGCCCCCACTTCCAACTTCGAGACGAAGAACCCGGCCTTCTCGGTAATGACGCGGAAGTGCTTGTCGGGGGCGAAGTAATGCTGGTCTTCCTCGATTTCGGCCCGAGGCTTGCCGCCAAGAATTTCGTTGCGCTCGAGAAAGGAGAGGATGGCTTGGAACATCCGCTCGCAATGGGGCAACTGCAAGTTGCCCGCCTGTCCCGCCCTCAGGATGAAATTTTCCCCTCCGAGTTCCTTCCAAGCCTGGATCAGGCTCACGGTGAGGATCTTCTCGATTCGGCTCTCGACGATGGAGGAAAATCCGAACCACTCCGCCTTGGCCCTCTCCGCCTCCGTCGGCTCGTAGAGACGGACGTGCGGGAGCTCTTCGAAGTCGAGGTTGCCGCTGTGAAGATCGAGCCGGATGGGCGCCGACTTGGTCGCCTCCAACACCGCGGCGGCGATGCGCTGGGTGGTCTCCCCCAAGTAATAACCCGGAAACATGCGGTTGATGTCGGTCTTGTCGAAGGGCCAGAGCCGCATCCGCGTGTTGAGCCCCAGGACATTGACGGCGGGAACGATGAGGACCCTTCCGTTCAAGCGAAGACCCGGGATATGCCCCGCCTCGACGCCGTGCAGGTAATCGGCGAGTCGGGAGAGCACGAAGACGCCGTTCAACTCATTGCCGTGCACGCCGGCCACCAAGGCGATGGAAAACTCCAGCTTCGAATCGCCGATCTGATGAAAGGGAATATCGAAGTCCTCGCGGCAGGGCGCGCTCATGTGTAGCAGAGAGGGCGGCTTCACGATTTCACCTCCATCAATCGCGCCATCAGCGAACCTTCATAGACCAAGGGGTATTCGCGCAAGGTGAAGAGCAAGGCGTCGACCGGTGACCTGACGTCCGAAAGCACTTTTCCCTGGAAAGGAGACACGATGGAACCCAAGAGATCTCCCTTCTTGACGGTGGTCCAATGTTGGACGCTGGGGATGAAAAGACCCGAGGTATCGGCGTTGAGATAATGGACATTGTGATCGTCGGCCAAGAGCGGAAAATGCCGCAAGGGCGGCAAGGGGAGATCCGCGGCCAAGACGCCCAAATCCCTCCAGGCGTGGAGAATTCCGGTCACGAGCTGGTCGGTGAAGGCGGGCGTCACCCGCATCCCGACGCCCATCTCGACGACCAGGCAGGGCACGCCGCTGCTGTTCAGGCTGTGCGCGATGGTCGCCTCGAGCACGGTCATGGCGCCGTGCAGCCAGATCACGTCGAGGTTCATCTTTTGCGCCATCGGCACCAGCGTGTCGGCGAACTCTTGGTTGATGCGGACTTGGGGAATTTCACGCAGATAGATGTTGCTCGCGTGGATATCGATGACCAGAGCCGATCCCGCCAAGGCCTTCATGGCCGCGGCGGCGATGCGTTGGGGAAAAATACCCTCGGGATTCCCGGGAAAATTGCGGTTGAGGTCGATGTCGTAGACGGGAACCAGGCGCTGGAGGGTATCGAGGCCCAAGGGATTCATCGCCGGAAAAAGTTCTACTCGGCCGAGCAGCGCCTGGGGGCGTGTCTCCGCCAATTCTTCAAGCCACAGGGCCAACTGCCGGCAGACGTAAAGACCCTCGAGCTCGTCGCCGTGCACGCCGGCCACCACGGCCACTTTCGGCCCCGATCCTCCCACGAAGACGGTGCGCTCCAGGCTCATTTGCTCCTGGTAGGGCAATTCGAGGGTCAGGACCTTTTCTTGGCGACATTCGATCATCGGTATTTCCGGATGCGGGACTCACTATTGCCCGACGACGCGCAGTTCGACGAGCGGCTCCCGCCCCACTCCTCCGCCCTTATAGCAACCGCGTTGCGGAGCGGCGTCGCGGGAATCCCGGCCCACGGCTACCGGGATGTAGCCGTCATTGGCAAGCAATTGTTGAGTCGCGTCGAAACCCAGCCACCCTCGTCCGGGAAGGTAGACCTCCACCCAGGCGTGGGTCGCGGGATATACCTCGGTTTCGGCATCCGGCGCCAGGTGCTGGTACCCCATCACATAACGCGCCGGAAAACCCCAATGACGCACGATCGCTAGCAAGAGATGGGCGAAATCCTGGCAAACCCCCGAACGCTTGTCGAGGAGCTCGCGAAAGGGGCAGTGGACCTCGGTGGCGCCCGGAAGATAGGTGAAGTGTTCCGCGACCCAACGCATGGCTTCCTGCAGCTGCGCCAAGAGTTCGCGCTCGGGATCATAGGCCGGCCAAGGCAAGGCCGAGGCGAAGGAAGCCAGGGGAGGAACGATCTCGCTGACCGAGAGGACGAAATCATTGAGCCGCGGCTGCTCACGCAACAGACGCTCGACCTCCTTGCGCTCTTCCTGGGGGCTCGGGGGGATGTAGTCGAAGGGATTGCTGAGCGTGTTCTCGACCTCGGCGCGAAAGCGGATTTGCAAGCGGTCGTGCCTGGGCACCTCGCTGAAATAATGGACATGGTTGCCGTAGGCATCGAGGTAATGGAAGAGCTTCGCCTCCGGCTCGACTTCGATCTTGAAGTCGAGCACCTTTTGATAACTTTCCTCGCGGGGCAAAAGCCGCAATTCCACCGCCTGCTCGAAGACGGGCAGCTCGAAATTCAAGGTCGTGTGGTGTTCGATCAAGTAACGCATAAGGGCTTTAGTTCGTGAAAAAATCCTGAACGAGAGCGGCGTGCAATTCGGAAATTTTCCTCAAGAAATCATGCAAAAACTCGTGCAGTCCCGTCTCGAAAAAGACCTGCTGGATACTAGTATGCTCCCATTCCTCCAGTAAAGCCCCCATGATTTTGTAAGAGCGGTGCTGGAGGGCGGATGCCCCGAGGCTCTGGAGGGACCCATAAAGACGGTCGATGGAGAAACGCAGCGAACGCGGAAACTCGGGTTCGAAAACCACGAATTCGGCGACGTCGATGGGCCTGAATCCCGCGTGGACCTTGCGGCGATAGGCCTCAAAGCCAGAGAGCGATTTCAGCAGGGCGGCCCACTGGTAGTAATCGATGGCCGATCCGACCATCGACACGTCGGGCAACAAGAGGTGGTATTTGACGTCGAGGATACGGGTGGTCATGTCGGCCCGCTCGAGGAAAGTCCCGATCTGGTAGAAGTCGAAGGCCTCGCCGCGCATCATCGTATTCTGGGCCAAGCCGTGGAACAGGGCGACGCTGTTGCGGACGAACTTGTGGAATTCCGGCCATGCGGAGAGCGGGAGCCGCTGCTTGAGCTGGCCGTCGATCTGCAGCCAGAAATCATTCATGCTCTCCCACATTTCCTTGGAAAGGCGGTCGCGCAGGATCCTGGCGTTCTCGCGGGCCATGCGCAGGCAGTTATAGACCGAGGCGGGATTGGAGGGTTCCCGCGTCAGGAATTCGATGACGTCCTCGGCGCGAATCTCGCCGTCGGGATGCAGGGCCGCATAGCCCGCTTCGTTGCCGGTGATGCTCAACATGGGACGCCACTGCGAGGCCTCGGGAAGGGCGTCTTCCGTTTCGACCATATGGACGAGATTGATGCCGATCAGCCGCGAGCTGCTGTTCGCACGCTCGAGGTAGCGCGACATCCAAAACAAGTTATCCGCGATGCGACTCAACATATCAAATTACTCCGCGAGGAC
>JAIOPF010000342.1 GCA_021414045.1 Deltaproteobacteria bacterium
TTGTCGACGCCGATGCCGGCACGGCCGACGATCTTGAGCTTCTTCGCCTTCTCAAGAAGCGCCGCCGTGACTTTGGTATTGGAACGGATGATCAAGGCCTCGTAATCGGGAATGATCTTCTCGAGCTCTTCCGGCTTGAGATCCGTCTTGACGTCGACTTCGAGGCCGGCGCCGGCGCGCAGGATCTTCAGGCCTTCTTCGCTGAGCTTGTCGCTGACTAAAATCTTAGGCATTCGTTCTCCATCTTTAAGAAAAATCCAGGCTGAATCAGCCTTCCATTAAAACTTTCATCGCGGCGCCGATTCCCACTCCGGGAGTGAGCTTGTGCCCGTTCTCGATCAAGGCGAACTCGACGGCCGCCAAGACGTTGAGGATGTCCATCGGGTCGTAGTAACCCAGGTGCCCGATGCGAAAGATCTTGCCCTTCGCTTGGTCCTGACCGCCCGCGATCGTCATATTGAACTTGTTCTTCAGGGACTTCACGACCTTGCCGGCATCCATGCCCTCGGGCGAGTACACGGCGGTGACGGCGTCGGAAGGCGCGTCCGGCGCGTAGAGCTTCAGCCCCATCGCCTTCAATCCTTCGCGGGTCGCCTTCGCCTGGATGGCGTGGCGCTTGAAAAGACCCTCGAGCCCTTCCGACTTCATCATGCGCAGGACTTCCTGCAGGCCGATGATCAGAGAAACCGCCGGCGTCCAGGCGGTGGTGTTCTCTTGAATGGACTTCAGCTCGCGCTTGAAGTCGAAATAAAACTTCGGGATGTCGCTCTTCTCGCAAAGCGCGAGGGCCTTCTTGCTCACGGAAGCGAAAGCCAGGCCCGGTGGCAGCATCAGGGCCTTCTGCGAACCCGTGATTAGGACGTCGATGCCCCAATCGTCGGTGGGAATATTGATGACGCCCAAAGCCGTGATGGCGTCGACGACCAAAGCGGTGTTCGGAAGATTTTTGGTGAGCTTGGAAACCGCCTCGATGGGATGGCAGACGCCGGTCGAAGTCTCGGAGGCCTGCATGAAGACGGCGCGGTAGTCGTGCTCTTTTAATTTCGCCTCGATGACCTTCGCATCGACGGCCTGGCCCCACTCGACCTTGATGACGTCGTGGGCGATGCCATAGGCCTTGCAGATTTTCCACCAGCGTTCGCCGAACTTTCCTCCGTCGACGACCAGGGCGCGATCGTTCTTGGAAAGCAGATTGACCACCGCGCCTTCCATGGCGCCGGTGCCGCTGGCCGCGAAGATCAAGATTTCGTTTTGCGTCTGGTACAGCCACTTCAGACCCTCGCGCACTTCGGCGACGATTTTTTCGAAGGCCTCGGTACGGTGGTGGATGATGGGAAGGGCCATCTTGGTCAGGACGGATTCAGGAACAGGCGTGGGCCCGGGGGCCATCAGGCGGTAGCGGTACATTTTTCTAACTCCTTGAATTAATAAGGCGAAAGCGCCCTTCCCTCACCGGCAGTCGGTCACGGTCGGACCCCACGCTCATAACCATCCGGGTTAAGTGGCGTCAAGGCATTAGTGGATCAGGAGTTCAAGGCTCGGAAAGAACTCGAATACTTGGGATTCTTCGCGGAATTTACAGGGTAATACCGGATTTAATCCCCTGCTTTAACGGGAGAGGACTCCGACCAAGGCGCCTCGCGCCCCTCAAGGACATCGGCGTGACGGGAAGCATCGATGTTTCTGCCGGTGAGGATCGTCACGATGGGATGCTCGAGCGAAACGCCGAGCTGGGGCAGTTTTCCGCTCAACAAGGCGGCGATTCCGGTCGCGGCGCTGCCTTCGACGGTGAGGCCTTCATGTCGGTGGATGAGGCGCAAGGCCTCGCCCACTTGCGAGTCGCTGACGGCGAGAGAGCCGTCCAAGACTTCGCGTAAAAGCTCGAAGGGCCTGGCGCCGGGAATGGTCAGTCCGATTCCGCTGTCGCAGAGGCCCGTTTCGTTCAAGAAAACCTCGCTGCGCCGGCCTTCGATCAACGAAAAATGCAGGGCCGGCGCCTCTTGCGAAACCACCGCAAGGACTTTGGCTTGAGGCAGATGGGCACGTAAAACCGTCCCCACGCCGGCGGTCAGTCCGCCTCCGCCGGTGGGAATCAGGAAAGTCGCCCGTTCCAGGTTGGCCTGTTCTTCCGCCGGCAAAGCCCGAATGGCATCGAGGATTTCGAAGGCGGCGACGCCCTGTCCCGGCACCACGTCTTCAAATCCGTGGATGTAGCGCATCACGCCCTTCGCTTCGATGGTCCGCTCGAGATAGCGATTGCGCTCGAAGGTATAGCGCAGGGCCCAATCCCGGGCCTCTTCATAGCCGCGCCAAGGTTGCTTTCCGGTGGCGACCACCGTGGCTCCCAACTCGCGAAGCCGGTTCATCTTGACCACAGGCGTCGTATCCGGAACGACGATGGTGCTGCGCAAACCCAGCCGCTGCGCCGCCATGGCCACGGCGAGGCCGTGATTGCCGTGCGAAGCGGTGACAACGTGCAAGACTCCGTTCAGCGCGGCATCCCTCACGGCCACCAGGGCGCCGCGTTCCTTGAAGGACCCCGTGGGCCGACTCGCATCATTCAAAACATACAGATCGGTGCCAAAGCGCCGGGACAAGCGCTGGGAACGAAAGAAAGGCGAAGGCTCGAATTGGCTTCCATCCGCGAAACGCAAGGCCTCCAGCACTTTGCGGGCGGCCTCGATCTCTCCGAGCGCGGCCTGGGCATTGGCGGAAAGGCCTTCTTTGGAACGCTCGTTTCGCCAAATCCTACTCGCGCGCTCGGCGACCAAGGGATCCTCGAGGCGAAAATTCGGCAAGCCCTTCTCGTTTAAGTAGCGCCGTATCGCATGCACCAACTTCGACCTTTCCGAGGGATTGAAGGCATCTCGACGAATTTTCGAGACCAGCTGTCCCAGGTTCTCGGGAGTAA